>NZ_CP069371.1 GCF_019623905.1 Neotabrizicola shimadae
ATGAAGTTGAAGACCATTCTCAAGGCAACCGCGACCGCCGTTCTGATCGCCGCATCGGCACCAGCTGCGATGGCGGCAGAGATCGCCGTCATCGGCGGCATGAACTCGGACCAGTTCTGGAACAAGATCAAGAAAGGTGTTGATGATGCCCGCCTCGTGGTCGAGGCCAATGGCGGCAAGGTCGACTACCTGCGGATGCAGAGCTACGACAACTTCGCGGCAGACGCAGCCGACATCATTCGGGTGGCGATCAGCCAGAACCCTGACGGCATCGCCGTGCCGAACTGGGTCTATGAGTCCCAGGACCCCGCCATCAAGGAAGCGATCGCCGCCGGTATCAAGGTCATCCTGTTCAACGCGGGCACCATCGAGAAGGCCGATGAACTCGGCGCGATCAACTATGTCGGCTCGGACGAATACATCGCCGGTCGTGCCGGTGGCGAGCAGCTGGCCAAGCTGGGCGCGAAGAAGGGCGTCTGCATCAACACGCTGCCGGGCACGGCCAACATCGAGGCGCGGTGCAAGGGCATGATCGATGCCATGACCGAAGCCGGGGCCACGGCAGAACAGCTGCCGCTGCCCTCGACCGCGTTTGGCGATCCGGCAGCTATCGCCGAAGCTGTGAAGGCCTATCTCAGCCAGAACCCGGACGTGACCGGCGCGCTGGCGATCGGTGCCGGTGAGGCGGACGCTGCCGCGATCGGCATCCAGCAAGCGGGTCTGACCGGAAAGGTAAGCCTTGGCTGCTTTGACTTCAACGAAGCGACGCTGAACCGCATCAAGGCGGGCGAGCAGGCCTTTGCCATCGACCAGCAACCCTACCTCCAGGCGCTTCTGGCCGTCACGCTTCTGGCTTCGCACATCGACTTCGGCACCGACCTTCCGACCGCGCCCTTGCTGACCGGCCCGGGCATCATCGACGCCTCGAACGTCGATGCGACCATCGCGGGCGTCCAGCTCGGCGCGCGCTGATCCTTGTTGAAGACACCGCCTGCCACCAGGATGTGGCAGGCGGGCCAAGCTTGCATCTAACAATCTGGCTTTTGCCTTCACACGGGGAACCCCAATGAACAGTTCTATATTCGGTGGTCTTCTCAGAAGGCCAGAAGCCGGCGCATTGATCGGACTGATCGGCGTCATCACCTTCTTTGCCATCGTCGGTGGTATTGAGTTCCTCTATCCCTCCAGCGTCGGCAGCTGGCTCAGCCGAGCAGCGGCGCTTGGGATCGTGGCCATTCCGGTCGGGCTCCTGATGATCGCGGGCGAGTTGGACATCTCGGTCGGTGCGACCATCACCTCGGGGGCGCTAATCACGGCACTGGTGTCTGGCTACTACGAAATGCCAATTGTTGTGGGGATGCTGGCGTCGCTTGGTTTTGGTGCCGTGGTGGGCCTTCTGAACGGTTTCCTGGTGGTGCGCACCGGCGTGCCATCCTTTATCGTCACGCTGGGGACATTGTTCGCCGTCTCGGGCCTCCTGCTGGGGGCGACCGTCGTGCTGACCGGCACCACGTCGATTGCGCTGACGGCGCCAGAAATCATCAAATCCACCTTCGGCGCATATTTCGGCGGGTTCCAGGTTCTGGTTCTCTGGTGGATCGGGATCACCGCCGCCTTCGTCTTTTTCGTCCACCTTTCGCCCTTCGGAAACTGGATCTTCGCGATGGGTGGCGACAAGGTGTCAGCCCGCAATGCCGGGATCCCGACGGACCGGATGACGATCCTTCTCTTTGTGCTGTCCTCGGTCTGCGCATCCTTCGTGGGGATGAGCCAGGCGATCCTCTTCCAATCGGTGCAGGCGACCCCGCAACTTACGCTGATCTTCAACACGATCATCGCTGTGGTCGTTGGGGGTGTGCTGCTGACGGGCGGGTTCGGATCGGTGATCGGGATCTTCTTCGGCACCATCACATTCGCCGTGGTCACCCAAGGCATCTACTACACCAGCTTCGACCAGACCTGGTCGAACATGGTGATCGGCATCCTCTTGTTGGGCGCGGTCCTGATGAACAACACCTTCCGCAAGATGGCGCTGTCCTATGCGCCCAAGAAAGGGGGCAAGTAATGCCGACACCAATCCTTGCCCTGCGGGGCGTCAACAAGAGCTTTGGCCCCATCGACGTTCTGCACGACATCAACCTTGAGCTCCACGCGGGCGAAGTGCTGTGCCTACTGGGCGACAATGGTGCCGGTAAATCCACGGTGATCCGCATCCTGTCCGGCGTGCACAAGCCGACCACCGGGACGCTGGAGATGGACGGCAAGCCAGTGGCCTTCGCCAGCCCGCGCGATGCCTCGGATCATGGCATCGCGACGGTGCACCAGTTCGGCGGCACCTTTCCCCTCATGTCCATCGGCCGGAGCTTCTTTGTCGGCGTGGAGCCGACCAAGGGGTGGGGACCTTTCAAGGTCTATGACCGCAAGCGCGCGAACGAGATCGCCGTCAAGGCTGTCCGCGATTTCGGCATCACCCGGATTGACGACGGCGACCGGCTGGTCGGCGGACTGTCTGGGGGAGAGCGGCAAAGCCTTGCTATTGCCCGCGCCGTCCATTTCGGCGCGCGGGTGCTGATCCTGGACGAACCGACTGCAGCCCTTGGCGTCAAGCAGGCCACCCATGTCCTGCGCATCGTGAACGAGGCCAAGCGGCGCGGCCTGGCGGTGATCTTCATCACCCATCAGGTGATGCATGCCATGGCCGTCGGCGACCATTTCGCCGTGCTGATCCGCGGCGCGGTCGCCGCCGACTTCAAGAAGGGTGAAAAGAGCCGCGAGGAAATTACCGACCTCATGGCAGGCGGTGCCAGCATGGCAAGTCTGGAGGCGGAGATTGCCAGCTACATGGAAACCCATGACGGCCATCCGCCTCCGGTAGCCGCTGCCAAGACCTGAAACCGATCATCGCCCTGACCCGGTCCTCCTCGCCGAACTTGGGCGATACTCACCCCCCGAGCTGGCCTCTCCCCTGGCTCGGGGGGCTTCCCAAACCCTGATCATTGTTCCGACGAAGGAGGCAAACATGCCCTGGATTGATGCCTGCGCCACCGATGATATCGACGCCGAAGATGTTCGCCGCTTTGACCATGGCGGGCGGACCTTCATCATCGTTCGCAACCATGAGGATGCCTACTACTGCACCGATGGCATGTGCACGCATGAAGACGTCCATCTGTGCGATGGGCTCGTGGTGGAGAACACCATCGAATGCCCCAAGCATTCCTCGATCTTCAACGTGACGAACGGCGAAGTGGAAACGCCCCCCGCCTGCGAGAACCTGCGCACCTATCCGACCCGCGTCGAAGGCGGCCGGGTCCTGGTGAGCCTGTAACCCATCATGGATCAGCCCTTCCAACTCGCCGCCTGTGCGGAAATGCTGTGGCGCGACCGCCCCATTGCCTGGCGTGCCGCGCGCCTGAAGGAAATGGGCTTTGGCGTCGGCCTGTGGAACTGGCCCAACTGGGAGATCGCGGCGCTGGAGAAGACCGGTGCGACCTTCACCATCATGAACGGCTATCTTCAGGGCCGCCTGACCGACCCCGAAGGCTGCGAGATGCTGCTGAAGTCGGTCAAGGAGACAGCGGCTGTAGGCCAACGGCTTGGCGTCCACCGGTTGAACCTGCATGGCACGGGGCTTGGCGATATGGGCATCCCGATCCCGCAGATCGGTGCCTTTGCGCCGGGGATGGAGCAACGGGCCCGCGATACTTTGCACCGGATCTGCGATCTGGCTGAAGCCTCCGGCCAAGTCTTTACGCTGGAAAACCTGAACCCCATCGACCATCCGGGTTGCCCTTTTGGATCGACCGCAGCGGTCTTTGGGCTGGTCAGCGCGGTGAACCGGCCGCAACTTCGCATCAACCTTGACCTTTACCACACCCAGATCAGTGAGGGTGACCTTATCCGCTGGTGCGAGGCCTGTTTGCCCTGGATCGGTGAAGTGCAGGTCGCTGACAATCCGGGCCGATGTGAGCCGGGAACGGGCGAAATCAACTACCCTGGTATTGCCCGCGCTCTTCGGGACATGGGCTATGCTGGCCCGGTCGGCCTGGAAGCCTTTGCCGCGGGCGATGAGGAAGCGGCCCTGGCCGCCTTCCGCGACGCCTTCACGGTCTGACCGATGCGGGTCGTCATCATCGGCGCAGGGGAATGCGGGGTCAGGGCAGCCTTCTCTTTGCGCGAACGTGGATTTGAGGGGCAGGTCACAATCCTCGGTGAAGAAGCCTCGCTTCCCTACGAACGACCGCCGCTGTCCAAGGATGTGACCGCAACGCCCAAGGCCATCCGCAGCCAGGACGCCTACCTTTCGGCGGGAATTGACCTCTGTCTCGGCCAAACCGTGGAAAGAATCCTGCCCGGCGCAAGGCAGATCATCGCGGGTGGGCACGCTTATCCCTATGACCGGCTTTTGATTGCCACGGGTGCGCGGGCGCGGCAGGTGCCGGCCTTTGCCGATTGCCTGACCCTGCGCACCGACCGCGACGCCGCAAAGATCATGGCCAGTCTCGCCGCAGGCGCAAAGGTCGGAATCATCGGCGGCGGTTTCATCGGGCTGGAGCTTGCAGCCACGGCGCGCAGTCTTGGTGCGGATGTGACGGTCTTTCAGAACGGGCCACAGGTTCTGGCCCGCGCAGTGCCAGAGCAGATCGGAGACCTCGTCGCCGCGCGACACCGGGCCCAGGGTGTCACCCTTTGCTTGGACGCTGACGTTGTGGCGGCTGACCGGACCTCGGTCTTTCTTGTAGGGGGCGCACGTATCGCCTTCGACGTCGTCATTGCCGGGATCGGCTCTGCGCCCAACGTCGAGCTTGCCTTCGAGGCCGGCCTTAAAGTCGACAATGGCATCGTGGTGGACGGCAGATTCCGCAGCTCGGCACCAGACATCTTTGCCGCCGGCGACTGCTGCAGCTTTCCCTTGCAGGGACGCCGGATCAGGTTGGAAAGCTGGAAGGCCGCGCAAGATCAGGGTGACCATGTTGCCGCCGCGATGCTGGGGGACGGGGCGGTCTATGCCAAGCTGCCGTGGTTCTGGTCGGATCAGTATGACCTGACACTTCAGGTCGCAGGGTTGTTCGATCCATTGCGGGCTGTCCATTCCCGCCCCGCCGGAGAGGGTGGGCGGATCGTCTTCCAATGCGACGATCATGGCCAGCTTGCGGCAGCGGCGGGTGCCGGGCCACGGCAGGACATCGCCAAGGATATGAAAATCTTGGAAAAACTGATCGAGAAAGGGGCCGCCTTCGAGCCTGCCTTGATCTCGGACCCATCAACACAACTCAAGAGCCTGCTGAAGGCCGCATGACCCGAAGGAGACTTCAATGAGCCTCTACCACACGCGTCCCCATGTCGAAGACATCCGCAAGATGAAAAAGCGTGGCGAGAAGATCTCGATGCTTTACGTCACATCCCACGACGAGGCAGCCGCCGCGGCCGCTGCGGGCATCCACATGCTTTCCATCGAAGGACGGTTCTTTGATGCCGCCATGCGCGAGGCGGCCGGCAACTGCTTTGTTCAGGTTGGCCTTCCCTACGGCCCGCATGGTCCTGCCGGGCGTCGCCTCGTGACAGCAGATGACTACTTGCGCGCGGCCTATGACTTTGGCGCGCTTGGTGCGGATTGCTTCTATTGCGCGGCGTCTTACGACATCCAGAAAGTGCTGTGCGACAACCACGTCGCCGTTGTTGGGCATATCGGGCTTGTTCCGTCCTATATCACCTGGACCGGCTGGCGGGCGGTCGGCAAGACTTCGGACGAGGCGCTGCGGCTTTGGGAGCAGACCAAGCGCCTGGAGGCTATCGGCGTCTTCGCGGCCGAACTGGAAGTTGTCCCGGACCGGATTGCAAAGTTCCTGTCGGAGAACTCTTCGCTGATCATGCTGGGCATGGGGGCGGGGAAATACGCGGATGCTCAGTACCTGTTCACGGAAGATGTCTGCCGCTATGGCAAGAACCACAAGCCGCGCCATGCCAAGACCTATCGCGATCTTGGACCCGAACTTGAACGGCTCCAGCAGGAACGCATCGCCGCCTTCCGCGACTTCCGGGCCGATGTGGAGGCTGGCGACTATCCTGAACCCGCCCATGAGGTCACGATAAAGGACGCCGAGTTCGAGACCTTCCTGCAAGCGGCGCGGGGTTGATGCCATGACTCAAGCGCAACGCATTGATGGAAAGGCTTTTGCTGCTGGCATGACCGCGCGCATCGCGGCGGAAGTGACCGCCTTGCGCGACGCTGCCGGGGTTGAACCTGGTCTGGCCGTCGTGCTGGTCGGACAGGACCCCGCCAGCCAGGTCTACGTGGGTGCCAAGCACCGGGCGACCGTCGCCGCCGGTATGCGGTCCTTCGAGCATCGCCTTCCCGCCGAGACATCACAAACCGTGCTGCTGGACCTGATCGGGCAGTTGAACGCCGATCCGAATGTGCATGGCATTCTGGTGCAGCTGCCGTTGCCCGCACATCTCGACGCATCTGCCCTGATCGCTGCGATTGACCCTTCCAAGGATGTCGACGGGTTTCACGTGATCAACGCCGGACGTCTGGCGACTGGACAGGACGCGATGGTGCCCTGCACGCCCCTTGGCTGTCTGTTCCTGTTGCAAGATCATCTGGGCGATTTGTCGGGCTTGCATGCCGTGATCGTCGGTCGGTCGAACATCGTCGGAAAGCCGATGGCGCAACTGTTGCTGGCTGCGAACTGCACCGTGACCATCGCTCATTCCAAATCCCGCAACCTGGCCGCCCTGTGCCGGACGGCGGACATCCTGATTGCAGCCGTCGGACGACCCGAGATGGTCCGCGGCGACTGGATCAAGCCGGGCGCGACCGTGATTGATGTCGGGATCAACCGCATTCCTGACGGGGACGGCACACGCCTTGTGGGTGATGTGGCCTTTGCAGAGGCGGGTCATGCCGGGGCCATTACCCCGGTTCCCGGCGGAGTCGGCCCGATGACCATCGCCTGCCTCCTTCAGAACACCTTGACTGCCTTTCGCCGCAAACTTGCGGCCGAGGCCTGACAACAGGACCAGCCATGCACCTTGCTCCCTCCCGCTTCGCCCTCCGCGTCACCTGTCCCTCAACCCGCGGGATCGTCGCCGCGATCTCCACGTATCTGGCGGACAGCGGCGGCAACATCACCGACTCTGCCCAGTTTGACGATGCAGGGACGGGGCGCTTTTTCATGCGGACCAGCTTTGTTTCCGAGGATGGGCGCAGTCTCGCCGACCTTCAAGCCGGATTTGCGCCGATTGCCGCGCGTTTCGACATGGACTTCGCCTTCGTCGATGAAGCGGCCAAGCGAAAGGTCGTGGTCATGGTCAGCCGCTTTGGCCACTGCCTGAATGATCTTCTCTACCGCTCGCGCATCGGCGCGCTGCCTGTGGAGATCGTGGGCGTCATCTCGAACCACATGGACTATCAGAAAGTCGTGGTGAATCAGGATATTCCCTATCACTGCATCAAGGTGACTCCGCAAAACAAGGCGGAAGCCGAAGCCCAGCAGATGCGTATCGTCGAGGACTGCGGGGCGGAACTGATCGTGCTGGCGCGCTATATGCAGGTCTTGTCGGATGCGATGTGTCAAAAGTTCTCGGGGCGGATCATCAACATCCACCATTCCTTCCTGCCCAGCTTCAAGGGCGCGAACCCGTACAAGCAGGCCTTCGAGAAAGGGGTGAAGCTTATCGGGGCGACCTCGCACTACGTCACCTCTGACCTCGATGAAGGTCCGATCATCGAACAGGACATCATCCGCGTCACCCACGCCCAGTCGAACGAGGACTACGTCAGCCTTGGGCGGGATGTCGAATCCCAAGTCTTGGCCCGGGCGATCCATGCGCATGTCAACGGACGGGTTTTCATCAACGGCCACAAGACTGTGGTCTTTCCGGCTTCGCCGGGGTCTTACGCATCGGAACGCATGGGCTGAACCCGGAGCTTGCCTGCCTTCGATCCTCGATGCAACGCGAGATGGGCACAGGTGTCGCGCCCCATCAGGCTCTCCGTGCAGCGTCGAAGCGAAGGGCACACAGATAAAAACAACAGGGGCAGGACACGGCCCGTAACATAGAGGAATCACCATGTTGAAAGTCGGCCTTCTTGGTGCCGGACGCATTGCCGGCGTCCACGCCACCGCTATCACCAACAATCCCGGATCGACCCTGGTCGCTGTCTCTGACATCAACGCCGAAGCCGCCGCAAAGCTGGCCGCCCAATACGGGGCCGAGGCGCGCTCGACAGAAGCGATCCTGAACGACCCCGCCATTGACGCAGTTCTGATCGCCACCTCGACCGACACCCATTCCGACCTGATCGAACGCGCGACCGACGCGGGCAAGGCAGTCCTTTGCGAAAAGCCGGTGGACCTGTCGCTTGCCCGCGCGCAGGCCTGCCAGAAGGTAGTGGCCAACAACGGCAAGCCGGTGATGATCGGCTTCAACCGCCGCTTCGACCCGAACTTCGCTGCCCTAAAGACTGCACTGGACAAGGGCGAGATCGGTAAGGCCGAGCTTCTCTCGATCACCTCCTTCGACCCGGCCCCGCCGCCGGTCACCTACATCAAGGTCTCAGGCGGGCTCTTCCGCGACATGATGATCCACGACTTCGACATGGCGAACTTCCTGATGGGCTCGGCCCCGGTCACGGTTAGTGCCGTCGGCACTTCGATCGTCGATCCCGCCATCGGCGGGGCGGGGGATGTGGATACCGCCGTCGTGACGCTCACCTACGCCGACGGCCGCATCGCAGTGATCAAGAACTCACGCCGTGCAGTCTATGGCTATGACCAGCGGGTTGAGCTGCTGGGGTCCGAGGGCCTTCTCCAGGCGCAAAACATGCTTGAGAATACCGTGGTGAAGTCGACAACAGCGGGCGTGACTGGCGCGAAGCCCACCTACTTCTTCCTTGAACGCTACATGCCCGCCTACTCTGCCGAATGGGCGGCCTTTGTGGCGGCGGTCAACGCGGGCACTGCGCTGCCGGTGACGCTGGATGACGGCGTCGCGGCCCTTGCGATGGCCGAGGCCGCGACACAGTCGGCAAAGTCAGGGCTGCCAGTGGCGCTGGCGAGCATTCTCGGTTGAACGTAGTGCTTGCTCCGGACAAGATCGGGGCAAGCATTCATTCGCTGCCCGCTACGTTGGTCGGCTCGCAGCATGAGCGTCGGGGAGCTTTCCGCCCTCAGAGGCAAAGTATCTCCGCCACCCCACGCCGCCCGCCCTGCCGCGAAAGCTGAACCACCAGGTCCACACTTCCCTCACAGTACCGCTTCACCTCCTCGAACCCCATGCCCAGCCCTGCGGCCATGACCATGATCGCCAACCGGTCTATGGCCTTCCGGGCAGTGTCGGCATGGATGGTTGTGAAGGACCCTCCGTGCCCGGTGTTGATCGCCTCGAGAAAAGTCCGGCTTTCCTCGCCCCGCAGCTCGCCGAGTATGATCCGATCCGGCCGCATGCGGAGGGAGGCTTCCAGCAGCCGCGCAGGGGTCCGTTCGCCTTGGGCACTGCGATCCGCCTTGAGCGCTACCGCGTTCTCCTGACGGGGGAACAGCTCATAGGCATCCTCGATGGTCAATATCCGCTCCCCCGGGTCCACCATCGACAACAGCGACCGCGCGAAGGTCGTCTTGCCGGTCGACGTCCCGCCAGAAATCAGAATATTCATCCGCTCTTCTACGCAAAGCCGCATGGCCTCGACAACTTGCCCGGCCTCAGCCAGTCTCATCGCCTCTCCTGCCCTCTCCCGACGCTTGGCGTCGAGATCGACCAGACCATCATGCAAGAGCTGCGGCTCGATCAGCTGATTGGCGGAAACCTTGAATGGCCGGAACGTGATCGCCATTCCACCTTCCACGATGGGCGGTGCCACAACCTGCGCCCGGATCGCCATATCACCCCAGACGATCTTTCCAGAGACGGTGGGCTTCTTGTCGGAGAACTGAACGCCGACGGCGGAAGCTATTGCCTGCCCAAGGTTGGTCGATAGCGCCCGATCAATAGAGAGATGCGCGACCAGCTCCATGTGGGTCGCTCCTTTCCGCTCGATCCAGACCTTTCCGTCCGGGTTGATCGCCACCTCGACCAGATCGTCCCGTAAGAATAGCGGCGCAATTGGCGTCAGGTAGGACCCGAGGAAGCTCGGCCGATCATCCATCACCAGATTTCCAAGTCGCGGTCGACCATGACCGTGATCGCGGCCCCGGGAGCGACGGTGATGATCGGCGGCAGGCTCGTATAGGCCTCGACCGCTGAGCCCATGGCAGCGCTCAGGTCCTCGCCCATGCTCTCGGCCGTATCGGAACTGATCTCGTCGGTGTATTTCGCGGCGGCGACGGCAGGGGCTGCCCCGAGAAGAGAAATAAGCGCAGCTGACCCGAACCGCGCACCGAACCGGGTGTTGACCTTGCCGGTGAGCCCGGAGCGTCCTTGGGCATCGCCACCGAAGGCTTCCATCTGCACGGACTGCCCGTCCGGGGTGACGAGCCGGGTCCAGGCCACAAGGATGCGGCCCTGACCGATCGCGACATCCGAGGAATAGTCGCCGAAGAGGCGCGACCCGGCGGGGATCAATATCTGCGCCTGATCGAAGGACCAGACCGGCCGGGTCACAATTGCTGTGATCTGGCCAGGCAGGCTCGAGTCGACCGCATTCTCAAGCGTCGCTTCGATCATCGTTCCCTGAAGGACGGTGTTCGAGGGATTGGCGATGACTTGGCTCACTTCCGTGGCGGTGGCTTCCCGCCCCGACTGCACGAAATCCCGACCTGTTGAATCACGGCCCTCAGCCGGGGCCTCAGGCATCCCCATACCGGCTTCCCCTGCCCCACCCTTCTGGCCATCGTCGAAGACGACCGAAGGCGACGCCACACGGGCCGCAAGTTGCGCCTCGCGCTCGGCACGCTTGGCGGCCAGTTCGGCCTCACGTTGGGCTTCCGCGGCAACCGCGCTGTCGGCGCTTGCTTTCAGGACGGCGATTTCCTGATCAAACTGCCGCCGCATGTCTTCCATGAGCGCGAGGTTCTGGGACTGTGCCTCTTCCAGCGCGAGCTCCAGTTCCTTGGCGGTCTGATCCTTCTCGGCATCGGCCCTGTCGGCAAGATCACCCAACTCGCGCTGCAACCGGTCGACCTCAGACTGGAGTGTGGCGTTCCGCGCTTCGAGGTCTTCCCGCTGTGAGGCCAGTTCGCCTTCGATGTCGGAAAAGCCATCTCCGGCGGGTTTCGCTTCCGGTTTGGGCTCAATCGCTCCGAAGGGCGAGCCTCCCGTCTGATCCTGGAATTCCTCGACGGCGGAGGTTTCCACATCTGGAATGGCGCGGCTGGAGGGCCAAACTGTCCAGAGTGCAGCAAGGCTCGCCCCTGCTAGTAGCGCTCCCATGCCAAGTCGCTGCTGCCGGGTCATTTTCGGCTTGGGTCGCTCGACCTTGTAGTCCGGCTCAGTGCCCTTCTGCGGATCAGTCATCTCGGGATCAGCCATGTCAGAACTCCCAACCCTGAAGCTTGGCGAGCAGGGCTGGGTCGGTGGTCACGCCGCCATCCACCCGCTCGATGCACAGAACTTGCGTGCCGATCCGGATCGAATAGGCGGAGCGCAGGCCCGAGACGCGGACGATGCTGCCCCGCGTGCCGGAGTTCAGCGTCACTTCGCGTCCCGTCGCATCGACGCCGAAGATCGAAGGCCGGATGCCGGGGGCGAAGGCGAAGTAGGTTGCTTGCCCATCGTTCCAGATATGGACGGGTTTCAGGGTCTCATCGCCAGACCAGGCATAGCCGATGTCGCGTGATCCTACGGCCACCGTGCTTCGAGCTGAGCGGGTTGTGCCTGTCTCCGGATAGCGCAGGACCAGTCGATAGGTCGGATTACGGGACCGGCCTTCGCTGATCGACAGCGAGATCGTGCGCCGCCCGGTATAGATCGTCATATTGGTCTCGGCCCCGGCAATAAGGGGTTTCACGGAAACCGTGGTCCGGTTCGAGAGCACCTCGACCTCGAAGGCCTCGCTGTCGCCAAGAAGGACCGAGTCGATCCGCTCGCCGGCACCGAGTTCGATGGCGGTGTTCACACGCAAATGCGTGTCGAGCCGGATGACATCGACGGGGTTGTAGAGGACCGACCGGACACGAGCGTCAGCGCCCATCGACGCGGGGGCGACTTCTGCGGTGGCAACACTCCCAAAGCCGAGGGCACAGGCCAAGGCAAGTCCCGAGAGGAAGCGAGAACGGGTCATGGATTGGTCTCCAGGGTTTCGGCATCGACTCGGTAGGCTGAGACGGTGAAGCCGAGTGGGTTTTCCCAGACATGCGCAAGGGAGCGTTCGGTCTTTGGCTCGAAGGCGAACTCGACCGTGGCGACGAAGGGCTGGGTCACCGGCTCCTGCTTCGTCTTGCGCAGGGTTTTCAGGAAACGGATCTGGGCGACGTTCGGGGAAAGGAAGGTGATCCGGCGCACGGTCACCGTAACCTCCGCACCGGGGCCGTAGACATCGGGCGGGTAGGCAGAATTGCCGCCGCCCTTCGACCAAAGAAGCCGCAGACTTTCCTCGGCGCCTCCAGTCGAACGCCGCTGGACGCTCTCAAGCCGGGCCTGAATGCCTGCAAGGAAATAGCCCTCGCGGTCGGAGACGTAAGCCACAAGGAGGCTTTGTTTCAGCGCTTCCTGGTCCTCGATCCCGGTCGGGGCGACCTGCAGGATGTTTTCGGCGTCACCTGTCTGCCGATCAACGAGGACAGTGAAGACCTGTGTTTCACGCAAAGGCAGAACGAGGACCAGTGCGGTTGCAAGGATCAGGCACAGCCCGCCTGCGGCACTCGCGACGATCCAGGCGCGCCTGGCCGAGAGACGGGGCTCCAGAACGAGATCGACATCAAATCCATGCGCCTCCATGGGCGGTCCTCCACTTCTCGAGTTCTTGGGCATCAGCTTTTGCCGGGTGTTCGGCTCGCGAGCCGCAACGCTGTCTGCACGGCGGACCGCCCGATCTGTCCGGCGGTATTGCCGTTCAGGCGCGCATCCGATGGACGGCGACCGCCTGCATCAAGGCCAGCCGCTCCTCGGCCCGCGCCGATCCCGGACGCGATGCCGGTGCGGCCGTAACCCTTGACGCTGTCGGCGGTGCGGAAGGTCGAGGCTGCGACGCTCCCGAGGCCGGTCGCGGTCGACGCGAGCGACTGCGCGATCGTCGGCACCATGGCCATCAGGCCGGTGCCGAGCATCATGACGACGACGAAACTCAGGACATCGCCGATGGTTTCGACCGAGGCGAGAGAGGCTGGCGTCAGGTCGCGGGCGATCGCGATTGTGAAGGCCGCCATGCCCGAGGTCAGCATCGGGTAGAAAGCAAAGCCGAGGGCGAGATTCACCCATCGATCGAAGAGCGGAGCGGTCACCTTGAAGAGCGTGCAGGCTATCGCGATCGGCGCGAAAATGACGAGGACGCCGATCATGATCTTCGCTGCCGAGATCACGATGATCGACACGGTCGCCATCAGGGCCGCGACGAGAAACATCAGGAGGCCCGCGAGGGCTCCAGTGATGTAGCTGCCGTTCTGGCTGATCGCCTGCCCGACATCGAGGGCCTGCAAGTAGAGCGAATCGAGCCCCTCATAGAGGTTGCCCGATCCAGCGCCGAAGGCTTCGATGACGACCGCCCCGATCTCGCTCGGGGCATTGGTCAGGACGCCATAGACCGCATTGAAGTTCGTCCAGGATGACAGGAATGCCGAAGCAACCATGATCCGAACCATGAGGCCGAGCCCGTTGCGCAACGTCATCGGCACGGCTTGTGCCATCAGGTTGATCCCGATCAGAGCCAACACCAGGACCGACCCGACCCGGAAGACCGGCACAATCTCGGCTGCCACAGCATCAAATGCCGTAGCGCCAACCGCTGTTGCGGCGGCATCGACCTGGGTCAGAATGTCGGCGATGATGGCCATGGTTCACTTGGCCCGGCAGCTTTGCTCAAGCTCGCGAAACCGCGCCTCGGTTGCACGCCGATCTTCATCGCGGATACGTTCCAGCGTCGGACGGTCTGCATCGGTCAGTTCTGCCGTCGACTTGCCCAAGGCGGCCGTTACGAAGGCGTCGAAGCTGAAGCCGTCGAAGAGGCAAACGCAGGAGCCTTCTTCAAGCCGCCGCGACATCGCCACGCGGAAATAGGCCTGCCGAGCCACTGCGCGGAACTTCCAATCGGTGATCCCCTCGGGCAGGTCGATCACCTCTTCGCAGGAAGGCCTGTCAGCGGCAGCAAAGATGCCGGTACTGCGCCTCTGCATCTCGGTCAGGAGGTCCAGCGCGGTCTCCGCATCCTGCGCTACCACCGCTTCCCGGGTTTCTCCGATCAGCTGAACATCGCTGAAAGTGGCGATGTCTTCCGCCGCAGCGAAGCTGGCAAGGCCGACGAACGCAGCAAGTGCCGCGACGTGGTAAGAAGCCCGCCGCATCATTCGGCCCCCGAATAGTCGAAGAAGCTCTTTTCCTTGGCCTGCTCTGCGGCCCAGTTGACTCCCGTCTGCCCGGCAGCGAGCCCCGCAGCCGCGTTCAGCCGCCACATCTGGCCGAGCATGTAATTTGTCTCGGCGGCCATCCGGGTGTTGAGGTCGATGCTTTCCTTAAGGCCCTCCTGATTGGCGATTTCGGCCACCAAACCGTCGATCCGCGCGAGGCTTTGGGCGGCTTCCTCATAGGAGAGCTGCGCCACGCCCATGGCCGTGGCACTCGTGGCCGCGGTCGTCGCGATGAGCTTGTCCTGCGGATTGGCGGAGGACGACAGCCCGGCCAGCGTCTCCGAGGTTAAACCGGCCCCTTCCAGCGTGTCGCGCATGTATTCGGCGGCCATCTTGTCGCCCATGGTCACGTCGCCATCGAGCAGGCTGTCCAGAAGCCCGTCGAAATCCCCGATCGTCAGCGCATCCTGGAAACCGGAGAGATCGGTGATCTTGGCCGCCCGCGAGCGCAGGTCCTCTACCGAATTGTAGAGGCTCGCGATCTCGTTCAGGCCCGAGATCGACCCGAGGATGCCTTCGAGGTTGGTCAGCTGCTCGAGACCGGTCTCGACTTGCTTCTTCAACTCTTCGATCTGCGCGATCTGGTTCTCCGCATCGCGGAGCGCTGCTTGCAGCTGCTCGATGTTCTTGGCGAGGTTGGTGCCGTCGATGACAGGCACGCCCTGCGCAAAGGCTGCTGACCCGAGAAGAGAAAAGCACAGCGCCGCTGTTGCGGCCGTGAGGTTACGGTGCATCCGAATACTCCCAGAATGTCGTGTATTGCAGGGCTTGCGCGGCATCCGAGAGCCCATGGGCCGCCTCAACCTTGACGGCACCCGCGCGCAGCCGCAGCGTCAGGGCCATGAGGCGCGCGCGTTCGGCGAGCATGTAGGTGTTCTGGTCGACCGCTTCTTTCGGGGTCTGGGGCTTGGCCTCTTCAAGGAACCCCTTGATCCGGGCCATAGCCGCTTCGATCTGCGCCGACTGCTGGCCGGAGTAGCCGATGAAGGCTGAGGACATGTTGCCCCATTCGGCACTTGCACCCTCCACCCCCGCCAGCGTGCCCGTCACGTCCGCCCCGGTGATCACCGAGAGATAGGCGTCGTAGTAGCCTGAGATCCGGCGGACGTAGTTCTGGGTTTCCTCGAAGGGGGGAATGCCACCGTGTTTCTGGACGTTGCCGGGCCCTGCGTTATAGGCCGCGAGGGCGAAGTCGATCCGGCCGAAGCTGTTGAGCTGGGTCGCAAGATAGCGTGCGCCACCATCGAGGTTCTGCAGCGGGTCGGTCGGATCGACGCCGAGATCGGCGGCGGTGCCGGGCATCAACTGGCAGAACCCCATGGCTCCAACCGGGCTGATCGCCGCGTTGGAAAACCCACTTTCCTGCTTCACCAACGACTGGAAAAGAATGCGCCAGGTCGTGGGCGTGAGCCCGACCTTCACGACACCGGGATGCGTCTGATAGCGCGCCGCCGTCGCGATGATCATCCCCTCGACCGTCTCACCTTCTCCAAAGAGCCGCTGGCTTTCGAGGCTGGTCTCCTCAAGAGGATAGACTTCATCGGCAGGTGGAAAGGAGCCCGTCCCCGTCTCGAAGCCGCTGAGGTGGGTCACGCCGGTCGTATCCGCGAGGAAACGCTCATAGGCCGCCAGCTGGTCGTCTTCGATCTCGCTGAGCTCGGAGCGTGTGCTGAGTTTCTCACCCTGCTTCAAGGCGTCTTCAGCCTGTTCGGCAAGTCGCGAGATGAAGTTCGAGAGCCGCGAGCCGTCGATGATCGGCACGCCTTGGGCCAGAAGGCCCATGGGCACCGCAGTGCCGAGGAGAAGGCCGAGAAGGAGGGGTGCGCGACGCATGCGGTGGCTCAGTCCGCGCAAGGCGCGTCGGGGGCGTTCATCATGGAGACGATGACCGTCGTGCCATCGCTTTGCTCCCGCGCCGCGAAGTATTTGCCCTCGGCCCGGAACTGGCCGTGGCAGGGGGAGACGGCCCCCGTCTCGACGCCGGCACAGGCCGAAAGGAGGGTGAACCCGAGAAGGGAAGCGGGGATCAGGCGGTTGCGTCGGGTCACGTCATGTCCTTCCAGAAATCGGGGGTATCGCGCCAGCCATAGGGGGCGCGGTCTTCGCCGGATCGGCCGCCGCCGATAACGGCGAGCGCGGGTCCGAGGGCGGCGAGGTCCATGTTCACGAAGACCGAGTCCCCGGCCGAGCGCAGGAGGGCGAGGCGTAAACCACCCGTTGGCGTGCAGAGGAACTCAGCCTCTTTCTCGTTCAGCCGTAGGATCCGGTAATCCTCGGTGTTGGCGCGCGGGTTCGGATAGAGCAGTTGCGTCACCACGCTTTCGGCGATGATCTGCCCGACCTTGACCCGGGTCAGATGCGTTGGCGTCTGGGTCAGCATCATCACCACGGCATTCTTCTTCCGCATGGTGACCAGCCAGTCGTGCAGGCGCTTCTCGAAGATCGGATCGTCGAGCATCTTCCAGGCCTCATCGATGACGATGAGGGTCGGACGGCGATCCTCGATCACCCGCTCGATGCGGCGGAAGAGATAGGCCAGCAGCGCCGAGCGTTCGGTCCCGAGATCAAGGATCTCGGACATGTCGATGCCGACCACATCTTCGGAAAGGCTGATCTGGGATGTGGCGCCGGGCCCAAAGAGCCAGCCATGCCGCCCCCCCTGCCCCCATTCCCGGACCCGGCCCACCAGATCGCCATCATCGTCAGTCGAGGCGACGAGAGTTGCGAGGCCATCGAAGGTCCGGAGCCGCGGATCGGCCGAAACGATCTGACGGACAGCGGCGTTGAGACTCACGGTTTGGGCCGTCTCGAAGGGCCGCGAACCTGCGAGGATGTCACCCAGCCAATCGGTGAGCCAGGCTGCTCCGCGCTCATCGACCTCGGTCTGGAACGGATTGAGGCCTGTCGCCTCGCCGATGCGGATCGCGGAATAGCTGCCACCAAGAGCGCGCACGGCCATCTCGAGGCCACGGTCCTTGTCGATGACGAGGATGCGGGCATGCACCCGCCGCGCCTGTGCCATAAGAAAGGCCGTGCCGAGGGTCTTGCCCGACCCCGTGCGGCCCAGCACAAGCGTGTGTCCGGCGCTTGGCTCGGCACCGCGCTCGCCCTTGTCGTGGAAATTGAAGCGGTAGAGGCTCGAGGTCACCGTCGGAAGCGCCGTGATCGTCTCGCCCCAGGGTGACTGCACCTTGGATCGACCTTCCGTGACCCGATGCAGGGCCGCGAGGTGTGCGAAGTTCTGGGCCGACAGCAGCGCTGTGCGTGGCCGGTAGGCCCAGTTGCCCGGGGCTTGGGCAAACCAGGCCGCGCGAGCCGCGAAGCTCTCACGCACCAGAGTTGCCCCGCAATCCTGTCCGGCCCGCCATACTTCGGACGCGGCCTCTTCCAGCTGTTCCGGGCTCTCGGCCGTGACCATGACCGTCAGGTGGTGCTTGCCAAAGACCTGTCGGCCCGAGGCGACGTTGTCCGCGGCCTCGTAAAGCTCTTGGCGCAGGGTTTCAGCGGCATCCTCGGAGGCGCGCATCTGGCGTGCCGTGCGCTTGATGCGCTCTTCGATCTCGTTGTTGCGGGCCGGTGTGAAGCTGTTGGTTATGACGATGTCGTAGGGAAGTTCCAACGCATCGAGCATCCGCGCCCAGGTGCGGGCAGGATAGGACTTCACACCGAATATCGTCCCGAAGCGCTGCCCCACGCCGGTTTCGATTTCCACCTGCTTCCCAGAAAACGTCATCTGCGAGGACGCGACGGGCTCGGAAAGAAACTGGCCGCGCATCGGCAGAACCTTGGCCATCGGCTGCCCAAGAAGGACGCCAAGGATACCAAGCCATTCCCCGGAAGAGATGCTCAGGTGCCGGAAGCCCAGACCCTGGCAGGCGCCAGCAAGGAGCCCCATCGCTTCATTCAGGCGTTCGATCCGCTGACCGACATCGCCTGTGAAGGCTGCCTTGAAGAGGGCACCAATCAGGGGGGCACGTTTCAGCGCGGTCGGGCGCAGGATGAGGGACACCATCAGCACCCGGCGCTTCAGCGTGCGGGCGCGAAGATGTCCTTGCCAGCGGGCATCCACCATTGCCGCGAACGCCTCTCCGCAACCGTTTCCATCGAAGGGCTTCAGCTGGGGTGCGTCCGGCAGGGTCAGCTTGGAGACGTGGAACCCGAACCCTTCGCCCAACTGGCCAACCAGCCGCGCCAGCGAGATGGTGGCGAGCGAGAGGTCCCCCTCCTCCGTCGTGAAACTGTCCTGCCCTTCGACCACGGCAGAGGCGATCAGATCACCTTGCCGGGTCAGGATCAGATTGTCCGCAGGTGCGGAGAGCCAGGGCAAGTGCCGGGCGAGGGTCTCGGCTGCGAGATCCTCAGGCCGCAAGACAGATCGAAGCGCCGGAGTGGCCGGGAAGAGGGATTTGAGATCAGCTGACATGGCGATCTCCGGCAAAGGCCGACTTGCCTCGCGTGCGCGGGGTCCGGGAAAAGACCACCGCGACCGTTTCGAAGAGGTTCGGATTGCGGTCTGCCACGAACCACAAGACCGGATAGCCAACGACACCGATCAGCAGAAACCGCCAGTCGTTTGCGCCCACGAACGGGATGACCGAGCCCAGCATCAGGCTCACGAAGTAGCCGATGGGCAGGCCGAAGATCTTCGGCGGCCTGGTAAGGCCGAGAAAGAGGGGCGCGTAATGCATGGGGAACATCCGGAGGGTCGGCCAGGCCGGGTGTGCGTAGACACCCGGCCTTTTGCCTGTCCCGCCTCAGGGGGCCGCAAAGCCGTCGATGATGGTCGCGGCCGAGAAGACGAGGACCACGCCGAAGAAGATCGCGAGGAACAATGGCCAGTTCAGTCGGCCGGTGAACATCATGTAGCCCGCAGCCACGACGGCGAGGATTGCGATCAGGCGTCCGATCGGGCCGGTCAGCGCATCAACCACGGTCTGCAGCATGTTTTCGAGGGGATCGAGGTTCTGCGCGAGAGCGGGCTCCGCGAAGATCGCCGCAAAGGGCAGCGCCAGCAAAAGGGTGTGCAAAGCCAGACGCGGCAAACGCGCGCCTAAAAGATTGCGGAACATGGGAATTACTCCGAACTGAGGGTTGCGTTGGTCAGCCGCAGAACCTTGGCAACATGGCCCTCGGTTTCGGCATAAGGGGGAATGCCGCCATAGTCGCGGACCGCTTCGGGTCCGGCGTTGTAGGCAGCGAGTGCAAGATCGGTAGCGCCGAAGTCCTCAAGCTGGGCGAGAAGATAGCGGGCAGAGCCGTGCAGGTTGTCTTCCGGGTCATAAGGATCGACGCCGAGTAGATCAGCGGTTCCTGGCATCAACTGCCCAAGACCGATGGCACCGACGGAGGAGCGCGCATCCGGATTGAAGGCGGATTCCACGGCGATGTTGGCTCGGAAAAGCGCCAGCCATTCCGTCCCGGAAAGCCCGGCCGCCTTCAGCGCAGGATGGCGAAGATAGTCGTCGCCGACATCGAGAACGAGATCCTCGATCTCGGCCGTGCCACGCGGGCCCCTGCCCTTCGGGGTCGTGCCATAAGACGCGAGCACAACGAGACCAACGTCATCAGCATCGGTCTCGGCTTCATCTGCGAACTTGGCGCCGTTCAAATCGCCGCGTCTGGGAAGCTCTTTGCCAAAGTCGAGGACGCTGGCTCGAACCCGCAAGTCCTCTGTCCCTGACCCAAGGTCGATGACCTCGGCGACTGCACCGTGTCCGGCAGCAAGCCAAAGCGCCAGCCCGGCGCAGTGGGTCAGATCACGAGTTAGGGTCCGCCTCCGCGTCATGGGTCCAGGTCGCCTTCTCGCCCTTCTTCAAAGGAACGGGGACCGTGGTCAGACCCAGCTCGACCGCGAAGGAGATCAGACCGGTGACGGTCTTGAACTCCCGGGGTTCGAGCCCGCGCGAGATCACCAGAAGGGCTGTCTGGTCGCCAAGGCGCAACTGGATGCGCCAGGTGCCTTGCCAGACATTGAGAACCTTCTTTGCGTCCTCGACACAGAGGGCTTCGACGATGCCGCCTTCGGTCAGGGCCTCCTTCAGTCCGGCCTGCAAGATCACCGGGGTCAAGTTCCTCATGGGTTGGCACCTTCCGAAGCAACACGCTCACGGCAGAACATAGTGCATGTCGCGCTGATGAGAAACATGTCGTCGCGCAACGTGACGGCACCACTAGCGGTAGAATCCTATTGCGTCAATAGCGGTGTTTTGCAATTCATGCACATGTTTTGAAGTTCAGGACCGGTGCATGCCCCGACGCATCCTCAGACCCATCCCCCTCGGCGCTTCCATGGTACTTCCCATGCTGGTCTTCGGGGCAGCGCAAGCGGCGACGCCACTGGATTGCCTGCCGCCGATCCCGCCCGCACCGGTCACCGATGCCGCTACGCGTATCGAGTATCGGACGGAGATCGGGCAGGAGTTCACGGCCTATTTCGATGAGGCGCAGGCCTATCTGCGCTGTCTGGATGCCGCGCGAGCAGAAGTGTCCGAAGAGATCAACCGCGCGATCCGCGACTATCAGGCGCTCGGCCCCGAGCCCGACGGTTGACCTCGCCAAATCAAGCCTCCCTGCTCCTTCCCTTCAGGCTCTTTCACAAGGAAACCAACAATGAACTCCCTACGGGCTGCCGCCGCCGTCGCAGCGACTGCCGTCTCAGTATCGATTGCGGCGCCCGCTGCCGCCTATCCCGTCGACTGCGCGATCCTTCTCTGCCTCGCAGGCAGCTGGCCGGCCTCGGCAGAATGCGCCCATGCCCGCGCCGTCTTCATCGCCCGGATCACTCCCTGGCCGGTCGAGCCGCCTCTGCAGATCTGGAACTGCCCGATGCGGGCGTCCTTGAACCGCGAGAAAGCCCCCATGGAACGACTGTTCGAGATCGCGCTGCGAGACGAGGTTGGAGCGCTCCCGCAGTCACCGGGCGGGAGCCATCCCGAGCTCTATCTGGCTCAAGACCGGGCAGACGTAGACATTTCTGATCCGGCTTATGACTTCGTGCGCTCGATCCATGTGTTCCAGATCGAGTATCGGCGCCACCGCAATAGGGACGGTGACTGCAACACCTGGTCGACAGTCCGCGAGGGCACTTACGGAGAGCAGGGCGACTTCGCCTGGGCGAGGTCCACGCCAGCCCGCGTTCCCCCCGCTTCAGCGTTCCGCCCGGGGACAAGCTGTTCCGATTACTGGTTCCGAGGCGTCTTCGTCGACTGGACCGACTACGAGGGCACCTACGGCTTCGAGGAGGTGCGCTACTGATGACCTGATCTTCCAACCTCTCCGGCACGATCGAAAGACTGAGACCCCCAGAAACAGAAACGACGCCAGACCATAGGCCCGACGCCGCACTGATTTCCTCGTGGTAGTGGGAATCTAGCGCGAGCTTTGGGTCCGTTCAACCGGCAAATGCCTTTGCTGGAACGAAATTTTGTACGCCATTCGGTCTGGTGTCTTCCCAAGACGGAAAGACACATCATGGAACTCACCACCGGTGCCATCCTGCGCCGCATTACCGAAACGCCCCTCTCCACGGCGGCACACAAGCTTGCGACGATCATCCTTGATGGGATCGCCTGGAAGGATGGCTACAACGGCCTCAAACGCGGGACAGCCGCGTTCACACTGGCGCATCTCGCTGAGAAGACGGGGGTTTCGCGGCAGCATCTGACGGCGCTCCTGGCCGAGCTCGCAGCTTCTGGCTTGGCACTGGTCCGATGGAAGCCCAATGGGAAGTTCGCACCCTGGCTTTTTCGGTTCGGAGGAAGCGAAGAGGTCAATGCTTCGCCATATGTCGTGTCAGCCTCAGGCGACACATCACTATCTAGAGAATCTAAGAACAAAACAATCTTTGCAGGAAGCATTGAGATCGGCGCAGAAACCAGTGTCCACCATACTCCTTGGGCCGAACTGATCAAGGCAGCGAAGACGGCATTGCCATGCTGGAACGTCGACACGCAGGCGATCTGGGAGCGGTTCCTTGCCTTCAACCGGGCACGTGGAAATGCCCGTGTTCCAGCTGGATACTTGCTCGGCTTCATGCGCCGCTGGCGGACCGGTTCATCAAGCATGGTTCCAACATCTTCATCAGAGCCTGAACCGTTGGCCAAAGAAGATCCCAAGATGCAGGAGCTTCATGATCTGATCCGCGCCGCGCCCTGTTCCAACCGACAGTTCCATGCATCGGATCTGTGCCGGTTGATCGGTCAGGCTGCCTACGATGCTCGTGTCCTGGACGTCGTCCGACAGTTCGGCTGCCCAAAGTTTGCTGCAATCCTCGCGGTCCACGGACGTGCCGTAATTGCAGGAGAGATTGCCAGGTAGTACGGTGAACACGGCATCGATCGTTTCAAGTGCCTGACCCTGAACCACGCTTCTGACAGTGTGCTGCACCTCGCCAAGCAAGGCATGTCGATGCGATGGAGATCAAGGACGCTCCCTTTTGTCGAACTGCTGGTCGATCAAAGGGCTAGAAAAACGTGCTTGCACTGTATTTCTATAATGCTAGAAATACCGCAGAAGGAGTAGCTTCCATGGACATCGACATTGCGGCATCTCGCCTCGCCGCTCTTGGAAACTCGACGCGCCTGCGCCTGTATCGCTTGCTTGTGCGTGCGGGCGAGACTGGGCTTTCGATGGGCCAGATTCAAGAAAAGCTGGGCATTCCTGGTTCCACGCTGTCACACCACTGCCGCGCGCTGGTTCAGGTTGATCTGATCCAGCAGGAGCGGTCCGGCACCTCACTGGTCTGCCGGACGAACTACTCTGTTATGCGCGGACTGATCGACGATCTGGCTGCCGAATGCTGTGCCGATGCCTCCGTCACGAGCAATTGAGGCCATATCCTCAGCCTCTATATTTCGATATTTCTAGCAGAAAAGGAACAGCGGAATGACAAAGACAGTTGCGATCCTTGGGGCGGGGCCGGTCGGGCTTGCCGCCGCCGCGCATGTTCTGGAGCGCGGTATGCTCCCCTTGGTTCTCGAGCAAGGCGATACCGTCGGTCACGCTGTCCGGGCCTGGGACCACGTGCCGATGTTTTCAAACTGGCGCTACAACATTGATGCGGCCGCAGTACGCAGACTGGAAGCGGCGGGCTGGAAACGACCGGTCCCGGAGGTACATCCGACCGGGGCTGATCTCTTGACAGACTACTTGGAACCGCTCGGTCGGTCACTTTCGTCGTGGCTGCGCCTTGGTCGCCGTGTCGTGGCGGTCTCGCGCGATGGGATCGACAAGGTCAAGGATGCGGGCCGTGAGCAAACGCCTTTCGTGATCGAAACCGAAGGGACGTCCGGCCCGGAATTGCTTCGCGCGGATGCCGTGATCGACGCGACCGGGACATGGTTCCAGCCGAACCCGGGCGGTGCGGGTCGCCCTGTGTCGGGCGAAACCGGCAACGCGCGGATCAGCTATGGAATGCCTGACGTGGCCGGGCAGGACAGGTCGCGCTTTGCTGGTAAGCAGGTTGCGGTGCTTGGCGGCGGGCACTCGGCCATTGGAACGCTGATCGCCCTGTCTGATCTGCCAGCTACGCAAGTGATCTGGCTTTGCCGCGCACCTACGATCACGCGGGCCTTGGGCGGCGGAGCGGCTGACCAGCTGGCCGCGCGGGGTGCCCTTGGGACGGAGCTTGCGCGGCTGGTAAAGGAAGGCCGCATCAAGCTGGAAAGCGGTTTCCGCCTTGCGTCCGTCGAAGGAGCCACCGCGATGAAAGCGACCGCGACGGATGGCCGGCAGATTGAGGTTGAAGAATTGGTGATTGCGACAGGCTTTCGGCCTGATCTCTCCATCCTTCGAGAGCTTCGGGTGTCTCTTGATGCAGGCTTGGAATGCCCGCCGGTTCTCGCCCCTCTGATTGACCCGAACCAACATTCCTGCGGCACGGTGCGGCCTCATGGGGCAATGGAACTCGCACATCCCGAACCCGAATTCTACATCGCGGGGATGAAGTCCTATGGCCGGGCGCCGACTTTCCTTTTGGCCACGGGGCATGAGCAGGTGCGTTCGATCGTTGCAGCCCTTGCCGGAGATCATGTTGCGGCAGCCCGGGTGGAACTTGACTTGCCGGAGACTGGCGTCTGCAATGGCCCAGGTCCTAAATCATTGCAGGCCGTGGCTGCAAGCTGCTGCGGAGGGCCGGCCACGAAGCGTGCTAATGCATGCTGCGCTCAGGATGAGGTGGCCAAGGAAAATGGCGCAACGGGTTGCGCTTGCGAGACCAAAGTTGAGCTGACAAAGGTCGCCGCATGCTGTTGACGCCGCCGCCCGACCGTCGCAGCTGGATCGTCACGGTGCTTGGCATCGCGCAAACGATAGGTTGGGCGTCCAGCTACTACATACCTGCCGTTCTGGCCGCACCGATGGCGGCCAGCTTCGGCCTGTCGCCTGTCTGGGTGTTCGGAGCGTTTTCCATAGCGATGGTGGTTTCGGCCACGATCGGGCCTTGGGCGGGGGCACGGATCGACCGGATCGGCGGGCGGGGCGTGCTGATGCTGTCGAACTTGATCTTTGCCGCGGGACTGGCGTTGCTGGCGGCAGCGCCTTCTCCGGTCGTGTTGTTCGCCGGTTGGGCGATCATCGGGCTTGGCATGGGCATGGGGCTCTACGAGGCGGCATTTGCCTCGTTGGCAGGCATCTACGGCAAGGAGGCACGGGGACCAATCACCGGCATTACCCTGATTGCTGGATTTGCCAGTACTGTAGGTTGGCCCCTATCAGGGCTGATGCTGGCAAGCTGGGGCTGGCGCGAGGCCTGCATTGGCTGGGCACTGATCCACCTCTTTCTTGCGCTCCCGCTGAACGCGCTTCTGCCCAGAGGAGCGCAGAAGATCACTGCCCCAATGCCAGACACGGTCGAGGGACCACCTCCCCCACGCTTAGCGCTCTGGTTGCTGGCTTTTGTCTTTGCAGCAACCTGGTTCAATTCGACTGCCATGGCCGCGCATCTGCCGGGGTTGCTGCAAGCAGCCGGGGCCAGCACGGCCGTCGCCATCGCTGCAGGCGCCCTGATCGGCCCAGCCCAGGTAGCGGCGCGTATACTGGAGTTCGGTTTGTTGCGGCGGTTCCATCCGCTGGCATCGGCCCGACTGGCGGCATCGGCCCATCCGCTGGCTGCGGTATGCCTTGTGGTTTTCGGTGGCCCCGCTGCCTATGGATTTGCCATATTGCACGGGGCTGGCAACGGTATCCTGACCATTGCCAAAGGCACCTTGCCGCTCGCCCTATTTGGGGCGGCTGGCTATGGCGCGCGTCTTGGTTGGCTCAATGCGCCAGCCCGTTTGCTCCAAGCTGCCGCTCCGCTTATCTTCGGTGCGGCGTTGGCGACTTGGGGTTTGCAAGCGATTTGGCTGACCGCAATGGTCGGTGTGCTGGCTACAGCGGCGCTGTTCCTGCTCAGGCGGAACTGAGCCTGCGTGCCGCCAGCCAGCTTGCAAGAGCCATGACGCCAGCGGTGGCAAGGCAGAGAGGCAGCCCGCCAATCTGGTAGCTGAGGCCCGAGAGCAACGTGCCGATCAGGCGCCCTGCGGCGTTGGCCATGTAGTAAAAGCCCACATCCCGCGTGATCCGTTCCGCCGATCCGAAGGCGAGGATCAGGTAAGAATGAACAGAGGAATTTACCGCAAAGACAAAGCCGAACAGCAGCAACCCGCCGATCAGCGTGGCCGTCAGCCATGGCGCGGGTCCTTCTGCCGCCCATGCCGCCCCGGCCAAGAGGAACGGGATCGGCACCAGAAGTCCGGCCCAGAGAATGGCCTTGCGGGTCGTCTCGGCCTCGGGTTGCCCTTTGCCACCCAGAAGCCGTGGGGCAAATGCCTGCACCGCGCCATAGGCGATGATCCAGAGCGCAAGGAAGCTGCCGATCAGGAAGAATGCCTCGCGCCGCCCTTCGGCGGTACCGTCGGATAGCACAGATTGGAAATAAACCGGGATGCCAACGACGAACCACACATCGCGCGCACCGAACAGGAACATGCGGGCGAGGCTCAGACGGTTCACCCGTGCGTCTTTCGACCGCCAGCCGCCCCAGGCCTCTTCGGATTTCATCCGTCCGGGCAAGCCCGCTGGCAAGAACAGAACAACCGCAATCAGGATGACCGCAAGCACCGCAGCCATGCCCCAGACCGCTATCTGAAACCCTGCCAACGCCAAAAGCACCGCGCCAAGAAAGAAGCCCAGCCCCTTCACGGCATTCTTCGACCCGGTCAGCAACGCCACCCAGCGGAAGAGGCCACCGTCCTCCTTGGGCGCAAGCAGTTTCACGGCGGATTTCGAAGACATCTTGGCCAGATCCTTGGCCACGCCTGACACGCCCTGAACGGCCATGACAAAGGCGACCGAGGCGGCAACACCCCACGATGGGTCAAGCTGGGCAAGCGCCACCAGCGCCCCAATCTGTAAGGCAAGCCCGCCGTACAGCGTTGCAGCCAGCCCGAAGCGCGCGGCCAGCCAGCCTGCCGCAAGGTTGGTCACGATGCCCGCCACCTCATAAAGCAGGAACAGCCACGCAAGTTGTACCGGCGTGAAGCCAAGGCTGTTGAAGTGGAGCAGCACCAGCATACGCAGCGCGCCGTCGGACAGCATGAAGGCCCAGTAAGCCGCTGTAACGGCAGCATAAGCGCGCAACGGGTTCGGCGGCGGGGCGGCCGTGGTCACGGCTTCGGTCACAGCGACCCCGCGACCATCCGCGCGATGTCGGCGAGGCGGCAGGAATAGCCCCACTCGTTGTCATACCAGGCGTAGATTTTCACCTGCGTGCCATTGATGACCATGGTCGACAGCGCATCGATAATGGATGACCGCGGATCGTTGGTGAAGTCGCATGACACCAGGGGGCGCGTCTCATACCCCAGAATGCCATTCAGCAGCCCCTCTGAGGCAGCCTTGAACAGGGCGTTCACTTCCTCGACTGTCGTCGCCCGCTCTACCTCGAACACGCAATCGGTCAGCGAGGCGTTCAAGAGCGGCACCCGCACGGCATGACCGTTCAGCCGGCCCTTCAGTTCGGGGTAGATCAGGGTGATTGCCGTGGCGCTGCCTGTTGTGGTGGGGATCAGGTTCAAAAGTGCGGACCGCGCACGGCGCATGTCCTTGGCCGGGCGGTCCACGATGGTCTGGGTGTTGGTGACATCATGGATCGTGGTGATCGATCCATGGCGGATGCCAAGCGCCTCGTGGATCACCTTGACCACGGGGGCGAGGCAGTTCGTCGTGCAGGAGGCCGCAGTGACCAGTGTCTGCGAGCCATCGTAAAGGTGATGATTGACGCCATAGACCAGGTTCAGCGCGCCACCATCCTTGACCGGGGCCGAGACGACCACTTTCTTGACCCCGGCGGCATAGTAAGGTGCCACCTTTGCGGCGGTCTTGAAGACCCCCGTGCAGTCGATGACCAGATCAACGCCCAGTTCCGCCAGCGGCAGTGCTTCGATAGTCTTCTCATGCGTTAGCCGGATAGTCTGGCCGTTCAGAACCAGTGCTCCTTCACCGGCCGCGACCGGCGTGCGCCAGCGGCCATGGACGGAGTCGAATTCCATCAGCAGGGCGTGCTGTTCGGCATCGCCGACGGGGTCGTTCAAGAGGACAATGTCGCCCCCCGCGCCAGTGTCGATCAGATCGCGCAGGACAAGCTTTCCAATGCGGCCAAGGCCGTTAAGGGCGATGCGGGTCATGAGGGTCAGGCCTTTGCTTTGCTGTCAGTGCCGATAGCATCAACACGAGATTGGAGTGACATCCGGCTGAGCGACTCAAAAGGCAGCTCGACGAAGGTCATGATGCGGCGCCGCAGACCGGCGTAGGTCTGGGCAAAGACAAGAGCTTTCTCAGCGTCCGTTCCCGTTGCTTTCACCGGGTCTGGCAAGCCCCAATGGCCGGTGATGGGCTGACCCGGCCAGGGCGGACATTCCTCGGCCGCCGCTGTGTCGCAGACGGTGAAGACGAAATCCATCACGATCGCGCCGGGCTGTTGGAACTCCGAGATGTGCTTGGATCGCAGTAACGAGGTGTCATGGCCGTTGCGCTTCAGGATTTCCAGCGCGAAGGGGTTCAACTCGGTGTTGGGGCGCGTTCCGGCAGAAAAGGCCTGGAACTTGCCCTTCCCCAGATCGCGGAGCAAAGCCTCTGCAAAGATCGAGCGGGCCGAGTTGCCTGAGCAGATGAAAAGCACGTCGAAGTCGGTGTCGGGGATATTCGGGTCCATTTGGGCGGCGTCCTTTGGTGGAAAGAGCAAGGGGGCAAGAAGATCGGGCCGGGCACGACCCACATCGAGGGCGAGGTAGCCAATCAATCCTTCGGTCGTGTCCAGATCGACGGCGTAATACAGGGACCGGCCAACCCGCGTGACCTGCACGAGGCCAGACGCCGTCAGGTCTGCCAGGTGGTGCGACAGCGTGTTCTGTTTCATCCCGAGCGCCTCGGCGATCTCGGTTGGCCGCACGCCCTGCGGGGCGAAGCGCATCAAGAGACGAAAGACAGCCATCCGACCGGGATGGCCGAGGGTGGCAAATGCGTGAGTGGCGCGATTCTGTTCCATAATTCCCGATTAAAGGAAGTAAAAGAGTGCGTCCAATGAAGGTTTCATGACAACCCGAGTCGGAATGCCTGGTTGATTGATCCAGATCACAGCGGACATCGCCCGCTTATGCGCAGATGCGCATGAAGTGGAGTTCCCTGATGATCGTCTCAGTCCTTTCCGCCCTTGCCGAACCAACCCGTCTTGAGGCGATCCGTCTCCTGTCGGACGGCTCGGAGCATTGCGTCTGCGAACTCATGCGCAAGTTGGGCGCGACGCAAAGCCGGATGTCGCGGCACATGCAGGTGTTGAAGCAGGCGGGGCTGGTAGTAGACCGGCGGGATGCGCAATGGGTGCGCTACCGGATCAGGACTGATCTGCCGCCGCATCTACGCGCGCTGTTAACGGCGGCGTTGGTCGAAGAGGTGATGGCATGAACCTCTTCACCTGGATGAACGACCAGCTTTTGCGGATGCTGTGGCTGTCCGATCTGGTGACAGCCGGGGTTGAGGCGATCGGGCTGGACCCGGCCTCGCGCATTGGCGGCTCGGTGCAGTTCTTTGTCTATGACGTGATCAAGATCTTCATCCTGCTTTCGGTGCTGATCTTCGTCATCTCCTATGTGCAAAGCTATTTCCCGCCCGAACGCACGCGGCGCATCCTTGGCGGTCGGTCGGGGATCGGCGCAAACATCCTTGGCGCGCTTCTGGGCACCATCACGCCGTTCTGCTCCTGCTCCTCCATCCCGTTGTTCATCGGCTTTACCGCTGCCGGTTTGCCGCTTGGGGTGACGTTCTCATTCCTGATTTCTTCACCGCTCGTGGACATGGCCTCAGTCATCCTGCTCGCGTCGATCTTCAGCTGGCCCATCGCGCTGGCCTATGTCGGCGTAGGCCTCTTGGTGGCTATCATCGGCGGCACGATCATCGGCAAGCTGGGGATGGAGGATCAGGTCGCCGCCTTCGTTCGCAACGTGCCGGTCACGGATGCGGATGAGACGTTGAGCCGGGCCGAGCGCGTGGCCTTCGCCCGCGACCAGGTGCTCGATATCATCCACAAGGTCTGGCCCTATGTGCTGATCGGGGTCGGCATTGGTGCGGCCATCCACAACTGGGTTCCCGCAGAAACCATCAGTGCGTTGCTGGGGCAAGACAAATGGTGGGCGGTGCCGGTAGCTACGCTGATAGGCATCCCAATGTACGCCGACATCTTCGGCACCCTACCGATTGCCGAGGCATTGGTGGGTAAAGGCGTGGGTCTGGGCACCGTTCTGGCCTTCATGATGGCGGTGACGGCGCTGTCGCTGCCCTCGCTGATCATGCTCAAACGCGTGGTCAAGCTGCCGCTACTGGCCACGTTCACCGGCGTGGTGACCGTGGGCATCCTTACCATCGGCTTCACCTTCAACGCCATCACTCACTGGTTCATCTGATAGGACAGATCATGATCATCAAGATCCTCGGCTCAGGCTGCAAGAAATGCGTGACATTGGGCGAGAACGCCAAGGCCGCAGCTGTTGCGGCGGGCAAGGACGCCCAGATCGTCAAGGTCACCGACTTTGCCGAAATCGCAGCCTATGGCATCATGTCCACGCCCGGCCTGGTCGTGGATGAAAAAGTGCTGTCCGCGGGCAAGGTGCTGACCGCCGAAGAAATCGGACGCCTGCTGTGACGGAGTATCGTGTATCTGCCCGCCGCATCGACAGCCACGGCAGCATTGCGGTGGCTAAGGAGGCCGAGATGGTGCTGGACACCGACATGGCCGGGCGGCGTGATGCGATGAACCCGGTCGAACTGCTGCTGTCAGCCCTTGCCGCCTGCATGCTGAAAGGGATCGAGCGGGTGACACCGATGCTGGCCTTCCAGATCGAGGGTGCAGAGGTTGCGTTGGAGGCGATCCGCCAGGACGCGCCACCCAAGCTGACGCTGATCCGCTATCAGATCACCGTGGACAGTCCCGAGACGGATCAGCGGTTGGAACTCTTGCATCGCAACATCCTGAAATACGGCACCATCTCGAACACGCTGTCCGGGGCGGTGCCAATGGAAGGCACGTTGACCCGAAAGGTCTGACCAAATGGCCCACGATCATGACCACAGCCCGTCCGCCGATCTTGGTCCTGCGTTCCGCTGGGCCGTTGGCCTGAACGCGGCCTACGTTCTCGTGGAAGGTTCTGCGGGCTGGATTACGGGATCGCTCGCCCTTTTGGCCGACGCGGCGCACAACCTGACGGATGTGGCCGGGCTACTGATCGCCTGGGGGGCTGCGGTGCTGGCCAAGCGGGTGGTGACGGCGCGGCATACCTGGGGTCTGGGGCGGGCCACGATCCTTGCAGCGCTGTTCAACGCCATCGCCATTCTGGTGGGTGTCGGTGCGGTGACTTGGGAGGCGGTGCAGCGGCTGTCTGACCCAGTCGCCGTGCCCGGCCTGACGGTGATGCTGGTCGCCCTGATCGGGATCGGGGTGAACACCGGCTCTGCGCTCTTGTTCATGTCTTCGCGCAAGGGCGATCTGAACGCGAAGGGCGCGTTCCTGCACATGGCGGCAGATGCGGCGGTTTCGGGCGCCGTGGTGCTGGCGGCGGCCGGGATCATGTTCACCGGATGGGATTGGCTTGACTCTGCCGTGGCCATCGCGGTCAGCCTGCTGATCGCTGTCACCGCAGCCGGATTGTTCCGTGAAGCCCTGCACCTAAGCCTTGACGGGGTACCGTTCGAGATTGACCGTGCCGCCATTGCCGATTTGAGCTACCCCCTGAAAATCGGACAGTGACGGAAGCTACGATCTGAGGTCTGCTGATCCCCAATTCGAGGGGATCAGAATATGTCGAAACGCAGGAACCATGATGCGGCGTTCAAGGCCCGTGTTGCGCTGGAGGCGCTGAAGGGCGAGCGGACGGTTTCGGAATTGGCGACCGCTTATGAGGTCCACCCGACGATGATCCACCAGTGGAAGAAGGCGCTGCTGGAAGGTGCCGCAGGCATCTTCGAGCGTGGCGGTCAGGCGGCGGCCACCGCCGAGATTGCTGAGGAAACTGTCCGTGATCTGCATGCCAAGATCGGAGAGCTGGCGGTCGCCAACGATTTTTTGTCACGAAAGCTCAAGCCCTGGACCGGGAAGTGAGGCGTGGCATGATTGAGCGAACCCACCCCCAGTTGTCGGTCGGGGAGCAATGCCGCCTGCTGTCGATCTCGCGGTCGTCGTTTTACTATGCACCGCAGGGCGAGACGGCGATGAACCTTGACCTGATGTTGAAGGTCGACAAGCAGTTTCTGGACACGCCGTTCTACGGCGTCCGGCAAATGACATGGCACCTGCAGAACGAGGGTCATGCCGTGAATGAGAAGCGCATCCGGCGACTGATGCGCCTTATGCGACTGATGCCGATCTACCAAAAACCCAATACCAGCAAGCCTGCGAAGGGCCACACGACCTACCCCTACCTGCTGGGCGGGCTGCGGATTGATCGTCCCAATCAAGTCTGGTGCGCCGACATCACATATCTGCCGATGCGCAAAGGGTTCCTTTATCTGGTGGCCATCATGGACTGGTTCACGCGCAAGGTGCTGGCCTGGCGTATCTCGAATACGCTGGAGGCAGACTTCTGCGTGGAGGCGCTGAACGATGCCATCCACAAGTTCGGCCCGCCCGAGATCATGAATACCGACCAGGGCAGCCAGTTCACATCCTTCGACTGGACGGATCGCTTGAAGCGGGCCAAGATCAAGATATCAATGGACGGCAAAGCCCGGTATCTGGACAACATCTTCATCGAGCGTCTCTGGCGGTCCCTGAAATACGAATGCGTCTATCTGCACGCCTGGGAAACTGGGTCACAGACCCGGGCTGGCGTCGGACGCTGGATCACCTTCTACAACCACCTTCGGCCCCATGCCGCCCATGGCGGTCAACCGCCCGCTATGGTCTACTTCAACGCAACCAAAACCGATCAGCAGGTGCAGGCCGTAGCTTAAATCAACACGGAAACTGTCCAAGACTTGGGGAGTAGCTCAATTGGCTGGGGCGACAGGACGGTGTGCAAAGCCTGCACGATTTGCACATCTGGCCGCTGTCCACCACGCGCACCGCGCTGGCCGTGCATCTGGTCTGGCAGGGCTCCGACCCCGACGCCTTCCTTGATCGGGTGACGGATGCCTTAGCCAAGACGCATGGCATCGCTAATGTCACCTTGCAACTGGAGCGCAACCCCTGCGACAGGGCGCATGCCGATTTTTCATCCTGATTGGGCAACTGCATCCGGCATCAGATCCTGGCGACGGCGACACCGATTTCGCACTCTAACCAGCGTCTTGTCGTTTTGACAATTCGCGGTAAAGCGCCTCTCGGGTGACGCCCAACGTCTCGGCTAGTGTGGACCATTGGCCCTTGGGCGGCAGGGCTTTACCACCGGCCAGCCAAGCCTCCAGCCGTTCTTCGACCGTGCGCATGGAACGGATGGCCGCGTTCAGACGTGATCCTTGCAAGCCATGTGCCAAACTTGCCGCCCAAGCCTTTGCCCAATCAGGGCTGGCATCCAGCCGGGCGCGAAACGTTCCCAAGGCAATGGACTGCACTTGCGCAGGGCAGGCTGCGGTTCCGTCGCAGTGATAGGCATTCGAATAGGCGGAGGCCTCGGCCAGAACAGCCCCGGTTCCCGCGCGGTGAAGCAGAATGCGCAGGCCGGATTGGGTGTGGCGGATCAGATCAACCTGACCTTCGGTGACCAGAAACATCGAACGAACCGGCGCTCCGGTCAGAAACAGGGACTCATCCCGGGCCAAGGTCCGGGAAAAACCGCCGTCGAAAAGGGGGAAAAGATCATCTGGCATGATCGCGATCATATGCTCCTGTGGTGTGATCTGTCATGGGTTTGTGCAATGACGAAGTGGAGCGTGTGGAATGGCGATACTGAACAGCAAGGGGCGCAAGGCGGCGGCTGCACTGGTGGTGGTTGCGGTGCTGGCAGGTGGCGCGATCTATCTGCGCGGCCCCGCCATGGCGCAGATGATGGGCCATATGCACGGCGGGCAGCATGGGCACGGCATGGACGGCACCGGCCATGACGAGGTCAACATGCCCGGCTTGCGGGGCGAAAACGCCAGCCCTGAAGAAAGTGCCGAACTTGGGGTGATGTTTCGCAATTTTGAGTCCTTCACCCGCGAAGTGACCAACCTGCCCGACGGCATCCGCACCGTCACAAGGTCTTCTGACCCCAAGGTGATGGCCAATCTGGTCAGCCATGTAACTGGCATGATCGGCCGGGTTGAAAACCTGGATGATCCGAAAATCTTCATCCAAAGCCCGACGCTGGACATCTTTTTTCAACGCGGCGACAAGATCACCTCGGAAATCGAGGTCACCGACGAGGGCATTGTGGTCGTTCAGACCTCGACCGATCCCGAAGTGGTAACCGCCTTGCAGGTTCATGCCGCCGAGGTCTCGGACATGGCTGCGCGCGGCATGCTGGCGGTGCATGAGAAGATGATGCAGCAGGGCGGCTGACCCATCTCGGGTCAAGTCGCGGCCGACAGGTTCACCCGCTTCATCAACGCCTCAGCGCTTTCCTTGCGTTCGGAATAGCGGTCGACAAGGTAATCCGCCCGGTCCCGGGTCAGCAGGGTGAACTTCATCAGCTCCTCCATGACATCGACAATCCGATCGTAGAGCGGCGAAGGGTGCATCCTGCCTTCGGCGTCGAACTCCTGAAACGCTTTCGGGATCGAGGATTGGTTGGGAATGGTGATCAGTCGCATCCAGCGCCCCAGAATGCGCATCTGGTTGACCGCGTTGAAGCTTTGGGACCCGCCCGAGACCTGCATCACCGCCAGTGTCTTGCCTTGGGTTGGACGCACCGCACCGTCGGAAAGCGGAATCCAGTCGATCTGCGTCTTCATCAGTCCGGTCATCGCGCCGTGACGTTCGGGCGAGGACCACACCATTCCCTCGCTCCATGCCACCAAATCGCGCAACTCGCGGACCTTGGGGTGCGTCGCGTTCACACCGTCATCGACAAGCGGCAGGCCGGACGGGTTGAAGAACCGCACCTCCGCCCCAAGCCGCGTCAGGATGCGCCCGGCCTCCTCACCCGATAGTCGGCTGAAACTGCGCGGGCGAAGCGAGCCATAGAGGATCAGGATGCGCGGGGCATGAGTTTTGTGCTGCGGGGTCATCAGCGCCGCCTCGTCAATGCCCGTTAACAGCGCGTCTTCGATATTGGGCGTATCGGTCATTCTGGGAACCTGTCGCGGGTGCGGTTGGCAAAGGCTACGAGCGACAGCATCACCGGCACTTCGACAAGGACGCCGACCACCGTGGCCAACGCAGCACCGGAGTTGAGACCGAAAAGGCCGATGGCCACTGCCACGGCCAACTCAAAGAAGTTCGACGTCCCGATCAGCGCGCAAGGAGCCGCCACCCTGTGCGGCAGCTTCCACGCAAAAGCCCAAGCATACCCGAGCGCGAAGATGCCATAGGACTGAATGATGATCGGCACGGCGATCAGGGCAATCAGCAGGGGCTCTGCGATGATCACCGGCCCTTGGAACCCGAACAGAAGCACTACAGTCAGGAGGAGCCCGAGAACTGAGGCTGGCTTGATCCGGGTGTTAAAGGCGCTGACGGCCGCCTCACCCCCGCGCAACATCAGGGCGCGCCGCGTGAGTGCCCCAGCGATCAGTGGGATGACAATGTAGAGAACGACGGACAAGATCAGCGTCTCCCAAGGGACGTTGATATCGGTCACTCCCAAGAGGAAGGCCACGATGGGAGCGAAGGCCACCACCATGACGAGGTCATTCACACTGACCTGCACCAGCGTGTAGTTCGGGTCGCCCTCGGTCAGCTGCGACCAGATAAAGACCATCGCGGTGCAGGGGGCTGCGCCCAAGAGGATCAGGCCTGCAATGTATTCCGGGGCCTTAGCCGGGTCGATTAGACCAGCAAAGAGGTGGTTGAAGAACAGCACGCCAAGGGCGGCCATGGTGAACGGCTTGATCAGCCAATTGATGACCAGCGTGATGACCAGCCCCTTTGGCCTGCGTCCGACGTCCTTCAGCGACCCGAAGTCGATGGCGATCATCATCGGATATACCATCGCCCAGATGAGTATCGCCACGACAAGATTGACCGAGGCGTATTCAAGACCGGCCAGGGCAGCGAACAGTTCGGGCATCAGGTTGCCCAAGAGCAGGCCCGCAAGAATGCACAGGGCGACCCAAAGGGTCAGCCAGCGTTCGAAGAGACTCATGCGTTTTCCCTCGCACCTGGAATGCAGCAGGCTCCATTGGGTGGTGGGGTCAGGCCCATGATCAGTTCGGCAAGCGGGGCGAGTGCGGCCGGGTTCAGCGCGTAGCAGACCCGCGGTCCGTCAATCTCGCCGGTGATCACGCCCGCAGCCTTCAAGATGCGGAGATGCTCTGACACCGTCGATTGCGCCAGACCGACCGCCCCGACGATCTCGCCGCCAATACATCCGGGCGTCGCCTGAAGCAGGCGGAGGATCCGGATACGTGCCGGATGCGCAAGCGCTTTCGCCAAAGCGGCGGTGGTCGTTTCGTCTGTTGCCATCTTGACGCTTTCCAAGCCGATCCGTTTCCGTATATCGTCGATTTACGATTTCGTGCGCCATAGGACAAGCTTGTTCAAGGATGCAGGACATCAAAGTTGGTGCGAGGGGAGACGCGCCGCGAGGAGGACAGAGATGCAGAGCACACGCCGCGCGGTGCTTTTTGGTGCGGCTGCCGTGGCCGCGCCTTTCGTTATTACAAGAGGCTGGGCTCAAGGCCCCGCGCCCTTCAAGTTTGCCCTTACGCCAGTCTTCCTCGACAATGACGCCGCAGTCATCGATGCCCTCCGGCTGGCTTTATCGCAAGGCATGGGACAAGAGATCGAGCTCGTCCAGCGCCGAACCTATCAGGAGATTTCTGGCGCCCTGCTCGACGGCTCTGTCGATGCCGCCTGGACCTGCGGTTTTCCTTATCTTCAGCATCGGATCGAACTTTCGCTGCTCGGCGTACCGGTCTGGAGAGGACAGCCGCTCTATCAATCCTACCTGATCGTCGGCAAGGACGACGCAGCAACGACCTTGTCAGATCTGCGTGGTGCTGCGCACGCCTTCTCAGATCCTGACAGCAATTCCGGTTTTCTCGTCACGGCGTCCGACCTCGCCCGCGACCACCAAACGCCTGAGGAGTTCTTTTCCAGGGTGATCTTCACCTATGGCCACCGCAACGTTGTTCGTTCCGTCGCGGGAGGCCTGACGAGATCCGGCAGCGTGGACGGCTATGTGTGGGAAGCCCTCAGCGTGGCAGAGCCGGAGCTGACTGCCCAAACCAAGGTCATCGCCCGCTCGGAATGGCTGGGTTTCCCCCCAATGGTCGCGCGGAAGGATCGCATGGACGACCCGTCCGTTCAGGCGTGCCGGACTGCCCTTTTGGCTCTCTCGGACAATCCACTCGGCAAGCAGGCGCTGAAGCTTCTGAGCCTTGACGGGATTATTCCGGGGGAAGATGCGCTGTTCGACGGGATCGCTGCCCGCATGGCAATCTTGGCGGACGGATGAGAGCCGCGCCCCGCTTTCGCGATCTGCCCGTAACTTTGCGCGTGCCACTTGTGATGGCCGGCCTGATGGTGCTGTTGGGTTTTCTTGCGAGCCAAAGCGTCCTTTCGGCTTTGGGCCGCGTACAGGATGCGCGTCTGTCAGAGACCGCGCGGCTGCATGTCGAAGGCTTGTCCGTTGCCCTTGGGCCCTCCGTTTTGCGGCAGGATGTCTGGGAGGTATATGACATTCTGGACCGGGCCCGCTCTGCCTATGATGGTCAACGCCTGCTGCTGTCGATCGTGGCGGACGAGCGCGGGCGCATCCTTGCCGCAACCGATCCGCGACGTGCACCAGTAGGGGAAGCTGTTGTGGGCTTCGAGGTCAACGCGGTGCCACCGGACGCCATCCGGATGACCGGTGACTCCACGCTTCGGGTTATGGCACCGCTCCTCTTTCAGGGACGCCAGATCGGTCAGATCGTGACCGAGCTTGATGTGACTGACCTGCTGACCGAGCGTCGGAATGTCTCGATGTGGCTCTTGTTCGGAAACGCGGCTGCAACTGCCGTTCTCGCATTCGGCGGCTGGCTGGCGGTTGCCCGGATCCTGCGACCAGTCGGCACGTTGGTGCTGGCGATGGACGATTCCCAAGGCGCACCCCGCCCGATTTCTGAGGCGGATATTCCCAGAGGCGACCCCGGCCTGTCGCGTCTGATCCTCACGTACAACCGGATGACCACGGCAGTCGAAAGCCGCGCCGAGGCCGAGCGTCGCCTTGCCAAGCGTGAGCGCTTCGTCAGCCTCGGGCGCCTTTCGTCGTCGCTGGCGCATGAGGTGAACAACCCACTTGGAGGTCTCCTCAATGCAGCCGACACGATTCGGACCTATTCGGACCGTCCGGAGGTTGTGCGCCAATCCGCAGAACTGATGCTACGTGGGTTGTCGCATTTGCGAGACGTCACCCGCGCGATTCTTGATGAGAACCGACTAGACCGCATTGGCCAAGCGCTTCGCCGCGAAGACATGGAAGACCTCAGGCTTCTCTTCGAGCCGGAAGTATCCAGCCGAGCGCAATCTCTGAACTGGAAAGTGGAAGCGGGTCTGGATGAGTTGGCAAGGTTTCCGGCCGCGCCCTTGCGTCAGGTGGTGCTGAACCTCCTTCTCAACGCGGGCGCTGCGGCGGGACAGAATGGCATTGTGGGTCTATCCGTAGCTGCGGAACAGGACAGTCTTGCCATTGAGATTACAGACAGTGGTCCTGGCTTGGGTCAGGCCGATCTTGACCGATTGCTGGCATCAGGCCCCCTGCCACCCGGCGGCGGCGTAGGCCTGCGCCTCGTGCACGATCTGGTGTCCGGGCTCGGGGGGGAAATCCAGCACGAGCGCAAGGATGCCCGGACACACGTCCGCGTCACTTTGCCGATGAAGGACAGTAGCGATGCTTGAAGGCAGACGCATTGTCCTGGTCGAGGACGACGAAATCATGGGGGCATCGCTCGTGCAGCGTCTGGAGCTGGAGGGCGCCGAGGTTCACTGGCACCGCCATATCCTGCGCGCCCTGCCCGCGATCCGTACGCCCAGAAAGCCGGTCGATGCCGTTATCTGCGATATCCGGCTGCCAGATGGAACGGGCGAAGACCTCTACGAGACCCTGACAAGGACCGGACACCCACCGCCGTTCCTGTTCATCACGGGACAGGGGTCAATTGATCAGGCGGTGCGTCTGATCCGGTCCGGCGCGTTGGATTACATCGCCAAGCCCTTCGACATCGGCCAGTTCCTGACCCGCCTGACCCAGGTGATGCAGCCGCGCGCCGATCAGGAAATGCCCCCCGAAACCGGAATTTCCGACGCAGCCCGAGCAGTCGACCGACAAGTGAGCGATGCGGCAGGCCGCGCTTCACCTGTTCTCCTGCGGGGTGGCCCAGGGCTTGGTAAACTCCGGCTTGCTCGGCGCATTCACGATCATTCCGACCGACGCGCCGCCCCTGCAATCATCCTCGACGCCTTGGCAGGGCCAGTTGAAAACGAGACGCTCGCTCGGGCCATCGTCGATGTCGGTGAGGGAAGCCTGATCATTGTCGGCATTGGTCGCCTCCCTTCGGATTGCCAAGACCTCCTGCTGGCCAGACTCAGAGAAAGAGACTTCCGGCTCATCGCGACAGCTGGGTTGCGACTTGAGGAAAAGGGGGCTGATCATTTTCGGTCCGACCTTCAGTCGCTCCTTACGTCCCATGAAATTGTCATCCCGGCTCTGGCCGAGCGGCCGGAAGATGCCGTCTGGCTTGCGGCCCGGCTTTTTCCCGCGATGAATGCCCGCAGGGCAAGTCCGCTGACCGGGATTGCCGCTTCCGCAGAAGAGACCATCCGGGCGCATGAGTGGCCAGGCAATGGTCGCGAGCTGCGCGCCAGATTGCTGCGCGCTGTCGAGGCTGCAGTTGGTGATCTTGTGCTGACATCGGACCTGTTTCCAGAGCGCGCCGGAGATGCCGGGCTACGATCCCTTGCCGAGGTGCGAGATGCGGCCGAGCGGTCACAGATCGCGGCCGCACTGGAGAGAACCGGGGGCCAGGTCGGCGAGGCGGCAAAGCTTCTGCGGGTCTCCCGGACCACGCTGTGGGAGAAGATGCAGAAGCTTGGTCTTTGACTGGGCAAGCGCCTGACTTCTGGTCATTGGCATGTTCGGAAACCCGAACACCTGAAAATAAGCTTTGTTTTTGAGCGGTTTGCAAACGGGCAGGCAAGACATTCAGCCGACCAGACCGAAGCTGTCCCCTGCTAACATTTGGGCAAGGGAGCCAAGGGAGGAATAGCTACCATGAAATGCAACCGGTTGGTCGATGTCGGCCGCCGTCAGTTCCTGCGCGGGGGTGTTCTCGGCGTTGCAGGGGCTGCGGCGGCAACGGTCATGCCTGCAGGACAGGCTCAAGCGCAGACGGCGCGCGCAATGCTGGACTACCCGTCCAGCAAACTGGCGAATATCGCCGATCTCAAGGTGAACGAGCCGATGGATATCGGCTATCCCGATGCCGACAGCCCCGGCGTCCTGCTTAAACTGGGCACAGCGGTCGAAGGCGGTGCTGGGCCCGATGGCGATGTCGTCGCCTATTCAGTGCTCTGCCCGCACAAGGGGTTTGTCATGTCCTACCACGGGGCCGACAAGACGCTGAACTGCCCGGGCCACTTTTCGCGCTTCGACTGTGAAAAGGGCGGCCAGCAAATCTGGGGTCACTCCACGCAGAACCTGCCGCAATTCGCGCTGCGTGTGGACGACAAGGGCGATATCTATGCCGAAGGCGCGGACGAGCTGATCTACGGCCGTCTGTCCAACGTGCTGCAAGGGTAAGGGGGCGATCATGGCTTACAAACGCAACATCGATCGCCTGCCGATCATTCCCGCAGGCGCCAAGGAACACAACGTCACCTGCCACTATTGCATCGTCGGTTGCGGCTATAAGGCCTACACTTGGCCATTGAAAACTCAAGGCACGACCGACAGCAACTGGATGGGCGAGGACCTGTCCAAGCAGCAGGGGGCCGAGACCGAAGCGTGGTACGCGCCGTCCATGTACAACGTCGTCAAGCAGGGCGGCAAAGACGTGCATCTGGTCATCAAGCCGGACGTCAATTGCGTGGTGAACTCGGGCCTGGGCTCGGTGCGCGGCGCGCGCATGGCCGAGAACCGTAAGTCCGACATCACTGGCACGCAGGCACAGCGCCTGACGGAACCGATGGTCTGGCGCTATGGAACCTGGCAGCCGACCTCCTGGGACGATGCGCTGGACCTCGTGGCCCGCGTTACCGCGCGTGTCATCGACAAGGAGGATGAGAACGACCTTTACGTCTCTATGTTCGACCACGGCGGCAGCGCCGGCGGGTATGAGAACACTTGGGGCACCGGCAAGCTCTACTTCGGATCTATGAAGGTGAAGCACTGCCGCATCCACAACCGCCCGGCCTATAACTCAGAGGTGCACAGCACCCGCGACATGGGCGTGGATGAGTTGAACTACTCCTATTCCGACTATCAGGTCGCCGACACCATCATGCTGGTCGGCACCAACCCGATGGAATGCCAGACCAACCTGTTCCTGAACCACATGGTCAAGGGGATGCAGAACGGGGCGAAGGTGATCGTCGTCGATCCTCGCCGCACTGTGACAGTGGACAGCTGCGAGCAGGTTGCCGGGGCAGAAAACGTGCTGCACCTGGCGATTGCCAGCGGCAGCGACCTTGCGCTTTTCAACACGCTCTTCACCTACATCGCCGACCAAGGCTGGGTGGACGCAGACTTCATCGCCAAATCGACCTTCCAAGGCGATGTTGCGGTGCCCGAGGATGCCGCGCATCCCGCGTCTCTGGGATCATTCGAGGCCGCTCGCGCAGCCTGCAAGATGAGCCTTGCGGACGGTGCAGCAATCACCGGCCTGACCGAAGCGCAGATCATCCAGGCCGCGGAATGGATCGCCAAGCCCAAGGAGGACGGCAGCCGTACCAAGACTGTCACCGGATATGAGAAGGGCATCATCTGGGGGAATGACAACTACCGCGTCATCGGGGCACTGGTGAACATCGGTCTTGCAACCGGCAACATCGGTCGCGAAGGCGGCGGCGTCTGCCGACTGGGCGGACACCAGGAAGGCTACTTCCGTCCATCCGACGCGCATGTTGGCCGTCCTGCGCCCTATATCGATCAGCTGATCATCGCGGGCGGCGGCAAGGTGCACCACATCTGGGCTAACGACCACTACAAGACCACGCTCAACGCCGCCGAGTTCAAGCGCGTCTATAACCGCCGCTCGAACATGGTGAAGGAGGCGATGGACGCACGCGCCGGGGCGACCCGAGAGGAGCTGGTCGATGCGATCGTCAGCGCGATCAACGCGGGCGGCATCTTCAGCGTCTGCGTCGACATCATCCACAGCCAGATCGGGCAAGCCGCGCATGTCATCCTTCCGGCGGTGGAGTCCGGCGAGATGAACCTGACGTCGATGAACGGCGAGCGGCGTCTTCGGCTCGTTGAGAAATACATGGACGCGCCCGGATCGGCCCAACCCGACTGTATCATCGCAGCCCGGCTGGCCAATCATCTCGAACGCGTGCTGCGTGAAGAAGGCCGCGCCGAATACGCCGACCAGTTCAAGGGCTTCGACTGGCAGACCGAGGAAGACGCCTTCATGGACGGCTACAACTCGGGCAATACGGAAGTGACCTACGAGCGGCTGCGGGCTGCCGGCAACGACGGTGTGCAAGAGCCGGTAAAGGGTTATGAAAACGGTTCGCTCGTCGGCACACCACGGCTCTACGAGGACGGCGTCTTTACGCGCCACGGTCGAGAAGATGGTAAAGCCTTGTTCTGCATGGGGTCTTGGCGCGGGCTCCAGGCCCCCGGAAAGGCCCAGCAACAGGCCAACAACCGGTTCCTGATCAATAACGGGCGGGCAAACCTAAACTGGCAGAACTGGTTCCTGGACCAGCAGAACGACTTCGTTATGGACCGCTTCCCCGTTCCGTTCATCCAGATCAATCCGGACGACATGGCCGATCTTGGTCTGAAGCCGGGCGATATGGTCGAGGTCTTCAACGAAGTTGGTGCCACGCAGGCACTCGTCTATCCCGAGTCGACCGCCCGAAAGAACGAGACCTTCATGATCTTCGGCGCCCCGAACGGGACGCAGGGGAACGTGATCAACGCCGGCACCAACGAGCTGATCCTGCCGAACTACAAGCAGACCTGGGCCAACATCCGCAAGATCTCGGATGCCACCCCTGCTGCAGCGCGGGTCTCCTACAAGTCGTGGGAAGTGCAGCTCTGAAACCTTTGCTGCGCCGCCGGCACCATGTCGGCGGCGCAGCACCTTATTCCACGACGCAAGGGAGGCAGCCGTGAGACTTGCTTATGTAACACTTCAGGGTCGCGGCCGGACCGATGCACTGATCGCAGCAGTGGCAAACCAGTTGCAGACTGACGGCATGCGCCTTGCCGGAACGGTGCAGTCGAACATCGAACGCCCTGACCGCCGCAAGTGCGACATGGACCTGATGATCCTTCCTCAAGGTCCCATCGTTCGGATCAGTGAGGATCGCGGCGATCTCGCAAGAGGCTGCACACTCGACTCTGGCGCGCTTGAACAATCGGTCGCCGAGGTTCAGCAGCGCCTATCGGGTTCTGACATGCTCATCGTGAACAAATTCGGCAAGCGTGAGGCTGAGGGCAAAGGCCTGGTCCCCGTCATCGGCGACGCTGTCGATCTGGGAATTCCCATTCTTGTTGGTGTCAATGGCCTGAACCTTGCGGCGTTTTTGGCCTTTGCTGGAGAGGAGGCATTGGCCCTGCCAACGGATGTCACCACTGTCGTCCAATGGTGCAGACAGTCTATTGTCGCTGAGACTGCTTAGCGCTCTGGGTTTGGCACCACATCCGAAATCTCCCCTGCCCGGTTATCTCGCGGATTAACCCTGAGATTCCATCCAGGCTAGGTTGCGCTGAATGGCGGCGCGGCTGGCTCATTCACGGTCTCGGCCATCGGGGCGGAAACGAGGGGCCATTCGGTAAACACAGCACGCAGGGCGGGCGGGGTCTTTCCAGACAACGGGGTCATTATCTCTTCTGCGCGCATCGACCATGCCTCGACATCGTCAATGTGCCGCATCGCGGTCAGGTGTCGAGTAGCACTTAATGCCGAGACACGGTGCTTTGAGCGTTGAATTTTACTCTTAAATGCAAGATTCCGGTGCCTTCGAGTCGAGTTTCCTTGTCTTTCCGTAGAGCTTCTGGTCGGACACCGTCTCAGTTATCTGGGTTCGGGGGCTTGGCTGATCGCCCGTATGCGCACGGATCTAGGCAGACCCCAGCTTAGCTGATCGCCCACCGAATGCCATAAGCTACCACGCCTAAGGCCGCCACACTGGCCAGCCAATACAGCGCGAACCAGCCCAATCTGGCGAACAGCGGAGATCTCCGCGCAGTCATCAGTGATACCCCCCCACCGCTTTCACCTTGCCGCGGAACACCCAGTAGGAGTAGCCGGTGTATCCTAGGATCAGCGGGACCAGCACAACCGCGCCGACGAGTAGGAACGACAGGCTGTTGTCAGGGGCTGCAGCGTCCCAGATCGTGACCGAATGTGGCACGATGTTGGGGTAGAAGCTGATGCCAATCCCGATGAAGCTGAGTACGAACAGGGACAGGGCCGCAAGAAACGGGCTTGTCTCGCGCCGTTCGGTCAGGCCCTTTAGCAGGATGTAGGCCGCCGCCAGCACCAGCAGCGGGACCGGAATGGCCAGCAGGATATTTGGCCAGCCAAACCAGCGTGCGACATAAAGCGGATGGAGGAACGGTGTCCACAGGCTGACCACACCGATCATCGCCAAGGTCAGGGGCGCGGCCCAGAACGCGATTGTGTAGGCCCGGCGCTGGACATGGTCCTCGGTCTTGAGGATTAGCCAGGTGGCACCCAGAAGAGCATAGCCCACCACCAGCGCCGCGCCGGTGAAGAGGCTGAACGTTGTCAGCCAATCCCACCAGCCACCCGCATAGGCGCGGCCCTCAACCTTGATCCCTTGGACCAATGCGCCAAGCGCCACCCCTTGGGCAAAGGCTGCCACGGTCGAGCCGAAGGCAAAGGCCCAGTCCCACAGGAACTGCCCGCGCCTTGTCTTCCAGCGAAACTCGAAGGCCACACCGCGAAACACCAAAGCCAGAAGCATGATGATGATCGGCGCATAAAGGGCGGGCATGATGATGGAATAGGCCAGCGGGAACACCGCGAAGAGCCCGCCACCCCCGAGCACCAGCCAGGTCTCGTTGCCGTCCCAGACCGGAGCGACCGAGTTCATCATTTCGTCCTTGTTCGCCTCGCCTTGCACCAGTGGGAACAGGATGCCGACGCCAAGGTCAAACCCGTCGAGCACCACATAGGCCAAAACGGCAAAGGCGATGAGCCCGGCCCAGATCAGCGGAAGGTCCAGTGTCATGCTCGTCCTCCCTGATCGTTCAGCAGGCCATCGCCTTCGGCGTCCATCGCAGGGGCTGGCATAATGCCGCCCGCGCGCACCGGCTCATCCGTTGGCAGTCCTGGTTCGCCCGGATGCGGCGGTTTGCTCATCAGCCGGAAGATGTAGAACAGACCGGCCGAGAACAGTGTGAAGTACACCACGATAAAGGCCACCAGCGAGGTGCCGACTGCCGCCGCATCGATCGAGGACGCCGACTGTGCCGTGGTCAGCAGGCCATAGACAGTATAGGGCTGACGCCCCACCTCGGTCGTGATCCAGCCCGCCAGCACGGCAACAAACCCGGATGGCCCCATCAGAATCGCCGCGCGGTAAAGCCAGGGCGCGCTGTAAAGCTGGCGGCGGTAACGGGCGATCAAACTCCACACCCCCAGGCCCAGCATGGCAAAGCCGATGCCCACCATCACTCGGAACGTCCAGAACAGGATCGCGACTGGGGGTTCCAGCGCATCGTCGACGGTGTCAAGGCCCGCCAGCGGTGCGGTCAGATCGTGCTTCAGGATCAGCGATGAGGCGTAAGGAATTTGCACCGCATAATCGATGCGCTTTTCTTCCGGGTTCGGGATGCCGAACAGGATCAGCGGTGCGCCATCAGGATGGCTATCGTAATGACCCTCCATCGCCATCACCTTGGCGGGCTGGTGCTCCAGAGTATTGATCCCGTGTGCGTCCCCGGCGCCGATCTGCAGCGGGGCCACGACGACCGCCATCCACATCGCCATGGAAAACATCACCCGCGCGCCCTGATTGGAACGGTCCTTCAGCAGATGCAGCGCACCCACGGCGCCCACCACAAAGGCGGTGGTCAGGTAAGCCGCAAGGACCATGTGGACCAACCGATACGGGAAGGACGGGTTGAAGATCACCGCCCACCAGCTTTCAACGATGAACTGCCCTTCGGCGTTCATCCCGTAACCTGCGGGCGTCTGCATCCACGAGTTCACCGACAGGATCCAGAAGGCTGACATGAAGGTGCCCGCCGCCACCATCAGCGTGGCGAAGAAGTGCAGCTTTTCGCCGACACGCTGCCGCCCGAACAGCATCACTCCCAGAAAGCCCGCTTCAAGGAAAAAGGCCGACAGCACTTCATAGCCCATCAGCGGTCCCAGGACCGGGCCGGTCTTGTCGGAAAACACGCTCCAGTTGGTGCCGAACTGGTAAGACATCACGATGCCCGACACGACGCCCATGCCGAAGGCCACGGCGAAGATCTTTTTCCAGTAGTTGAAGATGTCCAGATAGACCGCCTTTCCCGTCAACAAATGCAGCCCGTTCAGCACCGCGAGGTAGCTGGCAAGCCCGATGGAAAACACCGGAAAGATGATGTGAAAGCTTACCGTGAAGGCGAACTGCATCCGGGCAAGGTCAAGGGCAGTGATATCGGGCAACATTTGGAAACTCCGGTTCGGGTGTCGGACCGCCCCCCGGGGCAAGGGGGCGGCATCGGGTCAGAGTGTGGTGGTCCGCAGGTAGGGGCGCACTTCGGTCCAGCCCTGCGGGAACAATGCATGCGCCTCCGGCGCTTTGATCGAGTTCGGAATGATCACCACGCCACCCGGTATCCAATCGGCAGGGGTCGCGATGTGCTTTGCGTCTGCCGTCTGCAGGGCGTCGATCACCCGCAGGATTTCCTCGAAGTTCCGCCCCACGTTCATCGGATAGGTCATCGTCAGGCGGATTTTCTTCTGGGGGTCGATGATGAAGACCGACCGCACAGCGGCCGTCTCGCTTTCGTGCGGGTGGATCATGCCGTAAAGCCGCGCCACGGTGCAATCAGGGTCGGCCACGATGGGGAAGGTGACGGTCGTGTTCTGCGTGTCGTTCACGTCAGCGATCCATTTCAGATGCTCTTCCACCCCGTCGGTGGACAGACCGAGCGGCTTGACGTGACGCTTGGCAAAGGCTTCCGCCAGTTGGGCGGTGCGGCCCACCTCTGTGGTGCAGACAGGCGTGAAATCGCCCGGATGGCTGAAGAAGAACACCCAGTCGTCGCCGATCCAGTCGTGAAGGTGGATCTTGCCGGTCGATGTGTCGACGGTGAAGTCCGGGGCGGTATCGCCAATGTTGAGGCTCATGCGTCGTCTCCTGTGAAAGCTTCGTGTGACCCCGGCAGACAGGGCATCTGCGTGCCGCGTCCTTTCAGGCGGTATCACCGGCAGCGGAACCCGTTGCTGATCGGCATCAGTTGGCGCTGCCGGGCCGCAAGTGAAACCGAATCACCGGCCACCCCCTAAAGCATCATTTTCCGCACAACTATTGCAGTGTGATCAGAAAAGCTATATCTGTTTTCGAACTTTTTGACGCAGGAGGTGCCGCAGGTGCATCTGACCCAGTACTCGACCTTCGCTTTGAGGACCCTGCAGTATGTCGCCCTGCGCGATCCGGCTATCGTGACGGTCGAAGAAGTGTCTCGGGTGCACCGCATATCAAAAGCGCATCTGGTGAAGGTGTCGCACGAGTTGGGCCAGCGAGGCTACATCCAGACGATTCGTGGTCGAAACGGCGGAATGCGCCTGGCCCGGCCCGCCGACCAGATCACGGTCGGCGAGGTGGTCCGCTGGACAGAAGCGCCGCTAGAGTTGGTGGAGTGTTTCAATCCCGAAACCAATACGTGTCCGCTGGAAGGCGTCTGCCACCTATCACGCGGAATACAAAGGGCTTTGCGTGCCTTCCTGTCCGTCCTGGACGACATGACGATTGCCGATATCACGGTCAATCGCGGCATCCTTCTGGACCGGCTCGCCCCTCAGCAGTCGGGCGCGCAGTAGACCCGGTACAGGGTTTCCAGCACAGCCTGCACCTCTGTGCTGGCCAGGCTGTAGTAGATTGTCTGCCCGTCGCGGCGGGTCGAGACCAACCTCAACGCGCGCATCTTCCCCAGATGCTGCGACAGGGCAGCTGGCGTCAGATCGACGATCTCGGCGAGATCTCCGACCGATTTCTCACCCGCCAGCAGGGTGCACATCACCAGCAGCCGCTTGGGGTTGGACATGGCGGCAAGCGTGGCAGAGACCTCTTCGGCTTTCGCTTCAAGGGGGTTTATAGTTTCATCAAGGATATCTGTTTTCATGCTTGACACTTTAGCATTTGCGAAGATACAAAGCAACATCGCTCGTCCTCAAGGAGGCAAAAATGGCAAATGTCGGATCACTTGATCGCACGCTTCGTTTCATCGTCGGGGCCGTCCTTTTGGCTTCCCCGTTCCTGCCGCCGTTTGCCGGGTTCTTCGCGGCCTGGGGGGCCTGGAAGTTCGCCGTGGCAGCCGTTGGCCTCGTGATGCTGGGAACCGCCGCGTTCCGGTTCTGCCCGGCCTACACGCTCCTTGGCATCCGGACCTGCCCGATCAGCAAGACCTGAACAGACCCGCTCAAGGCTCTAACGCAGATTGATCCGCGGCAGCATTCCTGCGGCGCGGTTGCAGTATGATTGACTCTTTCTCACCCTCGAAAGGTGGCACGACGTGTCGAAAAGTCCCATCGCCATTCTTCTGTTTGGCCTCATGGCCGCAGCGCCTGCCTGGTCCCAGGCTTTGACACCGGACGCCGTGGCCGCACTGGGTTCCGCCCTGCAGGACGAGCGTCACGCCGAGGCGTTCTACGCCGCCGTAATCGCCAAATTCGGGGACGCTCGCCCGTTCTCGAACATCATCAATGCGGAGCGGCAGCATGAGGCCATGCTGATCGGCCTGTACGAGACATATGGCGTCGCCGTCCCCGAGAACGGCTATGCTACCGGTGCGCTGATAGCCCCGGCGGCCCCGGAAACATTGGCCGACGCATGCAAGATCGGCGTCGAGGCCGAACTCGCGAACCGCGATCTTTATGACGGAAACCTGCTTCCCGCTGTCGTGGCCTATCCTGACATCACGCTCGTCATGCAGCGACTGCGCGATGCGTCTGAAGAAAACCACTTGCCCGCCTTCCAACGCTGCGCGAACCGCGGCTGAGGTCGGCGGCAGCACCAAGTTTCGCACAACCCGGAGCCTCAAGAAGAATGATCACTGACTTTACTCCCTATGCCTCTCTGTTCGGCGGCATTCTGATCGGCCTTGGGGCCGTGATCCTGATGGCTTTCAACGGGCGCATCGCGGGCATGACCGCCATGCTGGGCGGCGTGCTTGAGCCGAAAAGCTCCGACAGCCCTTGGCGGCTGGCCTTTCTTGCGGGAGCGATTGCCGCGCCGCTGATTGCCACCCTGCTGGGCGCAGAGTTCAGCTTTGCTTCGCCCACGACCGGCGTGGTGCTGGCAATCGGCGGGGTCATCGTCGGGGTCGGTGTGACCTATGGATCGGGCTGCACGTCCGGGCACGGCGTCTGCGGGTTGGCTCGGCTGTCGCCGCGTTCGCTGGTCGCCACGCTCACCTTCATGGCGACCACTTTCGCCACCGTCACCCTGATCCGCCATGGCTTTGGAGTCTGAACCGATGAACCGCATCCTTTCCGCCCTCGTCGCCGGACTGATTTTCGGGCTCGGCATTGCCATCTCTGGCATGGGCAACCCGGCCAAGGTTCTGAACTTCTTTGACCCCTTCGGCACCTGGGACCCCAGCCTTGCCTTCGTTATGGGCGGTGCACTGATCACGGCGGCTATCGGCTATCGCCTGCTGTTCGGCGCAAGGTCCGCGCCTTTGCTCGATACGAAATTCCACCTGCCCACCAGCAAGGTGATCGACATGAAGCTGGTGGGTGGCTCAGCGCTGTTCGGCGTGGGCTGGGGCATATCCGGCTTCTGCCCCGGTGGGGCCATTCCCGCGCTCGGCTTTGCGCCCTGGCCGACTGCGTTGTTCCTGATCTCGATGGGGGCCGGCATCCTGCTCGCCCGGTGGCTGCAAGCCTTGCCCCGCCCGAAATTCGCCTGACACCAAACCGCCTGAGCCCTTCAAGGAGGATAGACCAATGACCGCCTTTACCCCGATCCCCCACGCCGTTGATCTGACGCTCAAACCCGAAGTCACCGCGTTCTTCGACGAACCCACCAATACCGTGACTTATGTCGTTCGCGATCCGGCCAGCACGTCCTGCGCCGTGATTGATAGCGTGATGGACATCGACTATGCCGCAGGCCGCATTACCTATGCCTCGGCCGACGCAGTGATAGACTTCATCAAGTCTCACGGCCTGACCCTCGAATGGCTGATCGAGACGCATGTCCATGCCGACCATCTGTCAGGCGCGCCCTACATTCAGGGCAAGCTGGGCGGCAAGATCGGGATCGGCGAAAACATCACCATCGTGCAGGACACTTTCGGCAAGGTGTTCAACGAGGGCACCGAGTTCCAGCGTGATGGCAGCCAGTTCGACCGGCTGTTCAAGGATGGCGATACCTACCAGATCGGCGGCATGACCGCCTTTGTCCTGCACACCCCCGGCCACACGCCCGCCTGCATGACCCATGTTATCGGCGACGCGGCCTTTGTGGGCGACACGCTGTTCATGCCCGACGGCGGATCGGCCCGCGCCGATTTTCCGGGTGGCGATGCCCGGACGCTCTACCGCTCGATCAAGCGGGTGCTGTCGATGCCCGACACAACGCGTCTGTTCATGTGCCACGACTACGGCCCGAACGGGCGCGAAATCCGCTGGGAAACCACGGTGGCCGAGCAGAATGCGCACAACATCCACGTGAAGGACGGCATCACCGAGGATCAGTTCGTACAGGTCCGCGAAGCGCGAGATGCGACACTGGCCATGCCGAAGCTGATCATCCCATCGTTGCAGGTCAACATGCGCGCGGGCGATCTGCCGCCGCCGGACGAAAGCGGCAAGCGGTTCCTGAAGGTGCCAATCAACGGGCTGTAGGCGCCCGTTCCCGTCCGCAATCCAACCCCAAGGAATCTCCTCATGACAATCAAGACACTGACCCCGACGCTGTCGGTCTCCCCTCAAGTCCTGCCGCAGCAAGTGGCACACCTGGCCAAGTCCGGATTCAAATCGATCATTTGCAACCTGCCCGATGGCGAGTGTGGACCGGGCCAGCCCGGCTTTGACCAGATCGCGGAGGCAGCCAAGGCTGCGGGGATGCAGTCCGCCTATCTGCCCATTGTTCCGGGCCAGGCAGGCCCCAGCGAGGCAGCGGCGTTCCGAGATCTGCTCGCCAGCCTGCCGACGCCGATCATCGCCTTTTGCCGGTCTGGCAATCGGTCCGCATCCCTGTGGACCATGTCGCAATCCGTCCGGGCCTGACGCCAGAACACCAAAGAACGCTCTGAGAGGAGCCTTGTCCATGACCGCCAAACCGATCACGCCCAGCCTGTCCGTCTCCGAACAGGTTCTTCCGCAAGACATCGCGGCGCTCGCCGCCGCCGGGTTCAAGTCCGTCATCTGCAACCGCCCAGATGGCGAAGGGGCCGACCAGCCCTCGTTCTCCGAAATCGAGGCAGCGGCGAAAGCGGCGGGGATGCAGGCTACCTATCTGCCAATCGTGTCGGGCAAGGTTGGCGATGCCGATGCGCTGGCCTTTGGCGCGGCCATGGACAGCTTGCCGAAACCGATCCTGGCCTATTGCCGCACCGGGACCAGGTCGGCGACGCTGTGGTCGCTGTCCGAAGGCGGGCGGGGGCGGCCCTTGCCCGAGATCATCGCGGCAACCAAGTCGGCAGGCTATGACATGGCAGGCGTGGTGCGCCGCATCGCCAATGGCGGGCGCACACCAACGGATACCGTCGATGCGTCTCATGCCGTCGTCATCATTGGTGGCGGGGCGGCAGGGATTGCGGTTGCGGCCAGCCTGAAGGCGCGCAAGCCGGATCTCGACATCGCCATCATCGACCCGGCCGACATCCATTACTACCAGCCCGGCTGGACCATGGTCGGCGGCGGCATCTTCGATCCCGAAAGCACCGCCAAGACGATGGGATCATTGATCCCCGCTGGCGTGCGGTGGATCAAGGCCGCTGTCGCAGCCTTTGAGCCGGACAAGAATGTGGTGATCCTGGACGGCTGCCGGGTGGTCAGATACGGCCAACTCGTCGTCACCCCCGGCCTTAAATTGAACTGGGCGGGCATTGAAGGGCTGACCGAGACGCTGGGCCGCAACGGTGTCACCTCGAACTACCGCTATGACCTCGCCCCCTACACCTGGGAGCTGGTCAAAGGGCTGGAACGAGGGCGCGCCGTCTTCACCCAGCCGCCGATGCCGATCAAATGTGCCGGTGCCCCGCAAAAGGCGCTCTATCTATCAGCGGACCACTGGTATCGGACCGGGCGGCTGAAGCACATCGAGATCGATTTCTTCAACGCGGGTGCGGTGCTGTTCGGGGTCAAGGAATACGTCCCGGCGCTGATGCAATACATCGAGAAGTACAAGGCGCAGCTGCATTTCCAGCATCGCCTGACCCGCGTGGATGGCCCGGCGAGGACTGCGTGGTTCACCCAGACCAAGACCGATGGCACGACGGAAACGGTGGAAACCGGGTTCGATATGATCCATGTCGTGCCCCCGCAGGTCGCGCCCGATTTCGTCCGCGTCTCGCCGCTCGCCGATGCCGCGGGCTGGGTCGACGTTGATCAGGCCACACTTCGGCATAAAACGCTGCCCAACATCTATTCCCTTGGCGATGTCTGCAACGCCCCCAATGCCAAGACCGCTGCCGCCGCACGCAAGCAGGCCCCGGTCGTGGCGCACAACCTGCTGAAGGATCTGGGTGCGATCAAGGAAGAAGACGTAGCCTATGACGGCTACGGGTCCTGCCCGCTGACGGTGGAACGCGGCAAGATCGTGCTGGCCGAGTTCGGATATGGCGGCAAACTTCTGCCATCCTTCCCTGGCTGGCTGATCGACGGGACCAAACCCAGCCATCTGGCCTGGCTGCTGAAGGAACAGATGCTGCCGCCGATCTACTGGAAAGCCATGCTGCGCGGGCGCGAATGGATGGCCAAACCGCAACCCGTGACCGCCGCGTAACCCCGAAAAGGCAATTCTCGTGACCTCCCTCAAGTCCTTTCTGCCCATCCTCGGATGGGCCCCGGCCTATACGAAAACCGAAGCGCAAAGCGATCTGGTCGCCGCCGTGATCGTGACGATCATGCTGGTACCGCAAAGCCTGGCCTATGCGATGCTTGCAGGCCTGCCGCCGCAGGTGGGGCTTTATGCTTCGATCCTGCCGCTGATTGCCTATGCCATCTTTGGCACCAGTCGGGCGCTGGCAGTGGGGCCGGTCGCCGTGGTGTCCTTGATGACGGCCGCAGCGGTGGGGCAAGTGGCAGCACCCGGGAGTGCCGAATACCTGACCGCCGCGATCACGCTGGCCTTCCTGTCGGGCCTCGTTCTGGTCGCGATGTCGGTCCTGCGGCTGGGGTTCATGGCCAATTTCCTGAGCCATCCAGTGATCTCGGGCTTCATCACCGCCTCGGGAATCCTGATCGCCACCAGCCAGCTGAAACACGTCCTCGGGATCAAGGCGGACGGTGATACCTTGCCGCATTTGTTGACCGGCATTTTCAACGGGATTGGCGGGATCAATCCCTATACGGTGGTGATCGGCGTCGCTGCGACCGCCTTCCTGTTCTGGACCCGCAAACAGTTGAAACCCCTGCTTCTGGCGCGCGGCTTGCGGCCCCGAGTCGCTGACCTGATCGCCAAAGCAGGCCCGGTGGCCGCAATCGTGCTGTCGATCCTGGCCGTGGTGGGCTTTGGGCTGGTGGACAAGGGCGTGAAGATCGTCGGCGAGATCCCCGCAGGCCTGCCGCCCTTTGCGCTCCCGTCCTTCGATCTGGGTCTGTGGCAGAAACTGCTTCTGCCTGCCGTGCTGATCAGCCTTGTGGGCTTCGTCGAATCCGTCTCCGTGGCGCAAACGCTGGCGGCCAAGCGGCGGCAACGGATCGTGCCCAATCAGGAACTGACCGCGCTTGGTGCCTCCAACGTCGCCTCGGCCCTGTCGGGCGGCTATCCGGTGACGGGCGGCTTTGCCCGGTCGGTGGTGAACTTTGACGCAGGGGCCGAAACGCCGCTGGCGGGGGCCTTCACCGCCGCTGGCATCCTTGCCGCCACGGTCTTTCTGACCCCCCTATTCCGGTTCCTGCCCCAAGCGGTGCTGGCCGCCACGATCATCGTGGCCGTTCTGTCCCTGGTCGATATCGCCGCTATCCGCCGCACCTGGGCCTATTCCAAGGCCGACTTCGCCGCCATGGCCGTCACCATTCTCACCGTGCTGCTGGTGGGCGTCGAGGCGGGGATCACAGCTGGCGTTTCCCTCTCGCTGCTGCTGTTCCTCTGGCGCACCTCGCGTCCGCATATGGCCATCGTGGGTCAGGTGCCGGGGACCGAGCATTTCCGCAACGTCGACCGTCATGACGTGATCACCGATCCTGCGATCCTGTCGATCCGCGTGGACGAAAGCCTGTACTTCGCCAATGCCCGCGCCTTGGAGGATGCGATCTACGACCGTATCGCCGACAACTCCGCGCTCAAGAACGTCATCCTCATGTGCCCCGCCGTAAACGCCATCGACGCGAGCGCTCTGGAAAGCCTCGAGGCCATCGCCCACCGCCTCGGCTCCGCCGGGATCGGGTTCCACCTGTCCGAAGTCAAAGGCCCGGTGATGGACGCGCTGAAACGGTCGGATTTCATGGACCATTTCAAGGGCCATATCTTCCTGTCGCAGTTTGAGGCCGTTAGCACTCTGTCCAAAGAAACCCAGCCAATTGCGACTTCCCCTGCACCCTCGAGCCCAGTGCGGGATGCCACCAGCCCCGGCCAACTTTCGCTGGTGCCAACGACCGAGGGGCGTTCAGTGGTGTGAGCGACACAGAATGGCCGTTGGAAGTTTGAAAAACTGACCTTCGCAAATGCTTCGCAGGAATGGGGCACTGAACATGTGGAACGAGCGCTACAACACCCCCGGCTATCTCTTCGGCACTGAGCCGGCTGCCTTCCTGCGCCGTGAAGCCTATCGACTTGCCGCAGGTCAGACGGCCCTGTGTGTCGCGGATGGGGAGGGACGCAACTCGGTCTTTCTCGCCGCGCAAGGGTTGGCGGTGACAGCGATGGATGCCTCGGATGTCGCCGTGGGGAAGGCACGTGTGCTTGCTAAATCACGCGCTGCAACTGTGGATTTCCATGTGGCCGATATCGCCAGCTGGGACTGGGGCGCGGGCGCATACGATGTCGTGGCGGCCATTTTCATCCAGTTTGCGGGCCCCGCCTTGCGCGATAAGATCTTTGCGGGAATGATCCGTGCCCTTGCCCCCGGAGGATTGCTGCTGCTGCACGGCTATACTCCGGCGCAACTTGCCCATAACACGGGCGGTCCGCGCATTCTCGAAAACCTCTACACTGCCGATTTACTGGCCGACCGTTTCAACGGTCTAGAGATCCTCCACCTTGCGGAATATGAGTCCGAGCTCTCTGAAGGCAGCAGGCATGTCGGGAAATCTGCCCTGATCGACTTCGTGGCCCGCAAGCCACTGTGATCAAGCCGACCCTCCAGACCCCTGAACGTCCGCACAATCGAAATACGAGGAACCGAATGGCATACACTCAGAAATTTCAGGCACTTGCCGATGCAGCGCAAAGCCGTGTCGCTGGTGTGGCGCCCGAAGAGGTCGACGGGCTTTTGAAAGCGGGAGCTGTCGTCCTCGATATCCGCGACAAGGAAGAGCATGACGCCGGGCATATTCCCGGGTCTTTGCACATAAGTCGTGGCAAGCTGGAAATGAACGTGGAGGCCGCCCTGCCCGATCTCGACCAGACAATCCTTTGCTACTGCAACGCGTTCAATCGCGGCGCGTTGTCAGCCGCCACTTTGCAGGACATGGGCTACAAGAACGCCCGATTCATTGCTGGCGGGCTAAACGCCTATCGCAAGTTGCCCTAGCCGCTACGGACAGCGGGCAGAACAGTTTTCCCGGCGTCAGGATTACTTCGGGACTCGGTGCGTCATTCCATTCAGACGCAACGGAAACTACCAGATCCCGCAAACAACAGTGACCAATAGCTGTCTTCACGATCTGGTCGCTGCGCGCCACATCCGAAACCTTCCCTGCCCTGTCACCTCTCGGATCAAACCTCTTGTTTCCATCCAGGTGAGGTTACGCTGAACGGCGGCACGGCTGGCTCCGGTAAGGGCTTCAGCCATCCCGGCGGAAATGAGAGGCCATTCGGTCAGCACGGCGCGCAACGCCGGTGGCGTCTTTCCTGAGAGTGCCAACATCTCGGTTTCTACCCTGGCTGACCATGCCTCGATATCGTCGAGGTGCCGCATGGCAGTCAGACTGGCCTTCTCCATCCCTGAGAGCCAACGCGCCAGACGGTCAGCGGGTGGGCCGCCAGCGCGCAACCCCTCTGCCCCGCCAATAGCCAGAGGTGCAAAGATCGCCCCCTTGCCCTCGCTGACCGCGATCCGTGCGGCTGTGACCGCCGCTTCCATCAGGTCGCCATGCTGCCCGAGGCCCGCGAGGCTCCAGAGGTGAAAGCCCATGCAGGCGCGGGTGATTGGGTGTAGATCGGCGGCTTGTGCCATCAGACCGGTCCAGCCGGCTGCACGATCCGCAAAAGGTTCGGCCTCAACGCCCAAGTTCTCGGGGTCGCGCCGGTCGAGGAAGGCAGAGAGGTCCACCTCTGGACCCGGGCCGCCGCTCAGGCGGCGCACTGCCCATACGACACGCGCCAGCGCCGCTGTGTCGTCCTGCACGCCTGATAAGCGCATTGAGATCCAAAGCGCCAGCCGATCCGGACCGAGGCGATCACCCATGAACCAGCTGAGGTCGGCTCCCTCGATCAGGGCGAGCCTGTGCCGCCAGCCTTCCGGGCCGCGCTTCAACCGGTCGTCAAGCGCGCCGAGACGGCCAGCAACACGGGCAAGACGCGCGGCAAGGCCCGCTTCGGCCTTCCGCCAGTCGTCGAGAGCCGCGGTCTCGGGGGGTTCCGCCCTTGGCCCGGGCGGCAAATCGTCCGGCTCTTCTTCTGTCGGACCGGGCAGAAACCACAGATCTTCGTCGGACACCTTGTCGACCTCCTCGACGTCGACGAGAGGATCATCAAGAAAATCATATTCAGCGAATGCTTGTGGCTTCATATGTGCAAAATACAATCATTTTGCATCTTACCCAAGGGTTTTTTCGGGATGTGCTGAGACACTGTATATAGCACGCGCGCGCGATGGACTGCGGGGACTCTCCGATTGCGCTCAGCCAGTGGAAATCAAGGCGATATTGATGAACTGTGCTACCGAGAGTGCCGTTGCATTCGTCTACAAACGGTCGTTTATTGCTGATATATGAAACTGCAAATGGCCTGATTTTATGCCCCTGATCGGCTACGCGCGCGTCTCGACCGAGGATCAGACCCCCCTGCCCCAGTCGCAGGCCCTGAAATCCGCGGGCTGCGTCGAGATCCACGAGGAGCAGGCCTCGGGCGGCAATCGTGCGCGACCGGTGCTTGCGCGGGTGTTGGAACGCATCGGCAAGGGCGACACGCTGGTCGTCGTGCGGATCGACCGTCTCGCGCGATCCCTCTCGCATCTGCTGGAGGTGATCGAGCGGCTGGAAGCCAAGGGCGCCTTCTTCCGCTCGCTCATGGACCCGATCGACACGTCCTCCCCGCAGGGCAAATTCACTCTCCAGGTCCTGGGCGCCGCCGCTGAGTTCGAGCGCGCCCTGATCCGCGAACGCACCAAGGCCGGACTGGCCAGCGCACGGACCAAAGGCAGGGTCGGCGGTAACCCGGGCCTGCGCGCCCGTGATCCGGCGGCGCTGCGCAAGGTCCGGCTGGCGCGGCAGGACGGCTACATGGAACGCCTGAACGAGACGGCGCAGGACTGGGTGCCCCATGTGCGACGCCTGCGGCCCGACATGGCCTGGGAAGACGTGCTGCGCATCGTCAACGGCCCCCTGCCCCGCGAGCGCCAATGGACGCAAAGCCGCCTTTTGCGCGCAGTCAACGCCTATGTGCGGGACGGCTTCCTACCGCCCACAGTACTGGACCGCGCCGGCCGCCGCGAGACCGACGACCGCCTGCCCGCCATCGTCGCCGCCATCAAGGGCGCGGACCCCGACATCACACTTCAGGCGATCTGCACTCGACTGGAAGCGATGCGCGAGCGTACGCCCCGCGGGCGGACAAGCTGGCAACCCTCCTCGGTGAAGATGCTGCTGGAAAGGGCTGAGAGGCTGGGGCTGCTTGCGTAGTCGAGATACCTTGCAAATTCTCCACGACATGGAAGGATTACAAGGCTTTGGCCAGCGCCATGCTCAGAAACTCTCTGCTCACGCAAAGGGGTTGATGATGCGAAGCTGGCCTTCGACCAGCAGGCCATCTTGCATGTCCTCGCTCCACAGCGTGGTGCAGCCCGCAACCAAAGCGCTGGCCACGATCATCGCGTCGTAGATCGAGAAGCCGTAGCGTTCCGCCAAGGCACGGCCGACGTCATGGGTCTGGAGGGTCAGGTCTTCGACGGGGCACAAAGCACGCACTCCTTCGAGAAACGCCCCTGCTTCTTCCCAGCTTAGGCCAGCCTTGCGGCGACAGTTCACCAGCGTCTCGTTTAGGACCTGAACGCTGATCCGGGGCCCCTGCCCCAGGATAATCTCGGCGCGATCGGCCTTTGGGCCATCGTCGAGCAGGTAAAGAACGACATTCGTGTCCGCGAACTCAGCGCTCATGCGCGTCATCTCGGCTCAGGCGCTCTGCAGCGGGCAGCTTGCCCCGGAAGCGGCGCAGACCCGTAAGCACCTCATCCGCGCGCGCCAGACGACGAACTCTGACCTGGCCGTCGTCCTTGACCAGATCGATCTGATCGCCTTCCTTGAGGCCAAGTTCCCGGACAAGCTCCGCGGGCAAGCGGACAGCGAGCGAGTTGCCCCATTTCGCGACCTGCATTTTGGCCTCCTGCGTGGATATACGATCAGTAATGTATATCACACTAGCTACATAGGCAAGCCTGTCCGCGAGCTTGGGCTACTCTTGTGCGTCACGCAGTGGCTGACACCAGATTTAGAAAGTGCTTGCGCGAATCTGATCGGTCAGGCAATAGTCTCGAAAAATAACGCGCGGTCACATAAAAATCGCGCCCACGGATCGAGCGGGGCATGACCGAGATAGACAAAGACCTGGACGCCGCCATTGGCCACTACGCCGAACTCTTGGCTTCGAACCTGCATGCACAACGTGCAGCGCACTTCCCACCCGATGCGAAGAAGGTGATGCGCAGCTTGACGAGCGGTGAGGCGGCCGAGTTGCTCGGTGTCGATCATACCTACCTTCGCAAACTTCATCGGGAAGGCAAGATCACCGACGTTGAGACGACGGCCGGTAGCCATCGCCGCTACACTCTCGACGATGTCTGGGAGATAAGACAAAGCCTTGAGGCCAACGCCAAGAAGCCGGGAACGTACGTGCCGGGCCGTCGTAAGGGCGACGAGCTGCAAGTCATTTCCGTTGTGAATTTCAAGGGTGGAAGCGGCAAGACCACCACATCAGCGCACCTTGCGCAGAGACTCGCGTTCAAGGGTTATCGTGTGCTGGCCATTGATCTGGATCCGCAGGCGTCGTTGTCCGCCTTGCATGGGATCCAGCCTGAACTGGACCTCATGGAAGGCGGGACGCTGTACGACGCAGTCCGGTATGACGACCCTGTTCCGGTTTCCGAGGTCATCAGGAAGACCTACATCCGTGGCCTGGATCTCATTCCGGGCAATCTCGAGCTCATGGAGTTCGAGCACGAGACCCCGGCCGCGATCCAGCGTGGCGGCGCCCGCGCTTTCTTCGCGAGAGTCCGAGACGCCCTCGACAGCGTCGAAAGTGACTACGATGTCGTCGTGATCGACTGCCCTCCGCAACTGGGCTTCCTGACCATGTCTGCCCTTTCCGCGTCCTCGGGCGTCCTGGTGACGGTCCATCCACAGATGCTCGACCTCATGTCGATGTCGCAGTTCCTGCGGATGACGGCAGACCTGTTGGGTGTGATCCGCGATGCAGGCGCCAACCTGCGTTTCGATTGGCTGCGGTTCTTGCCGACCCGCTACAAGGTGGGCGACGCCCCACAGACCGAGGTGATCGCCTTCATCCGCGGGCTCTTCGGGCGTTCGGTGCTGACCAACCACATGGTCGAGTCGACGGCGATATCGGATGCCGGGCTGACCAAGCAGACCTTGTATGAGGCGGACAAGAAGGACTTCACGCGCCAGACCTTCGACCGCGCCATCGAGTCCATGAATGCCGTCAACGACGAGATCGCCGGGATCATCCAGAGCACGTGGGGACGCAATGGCAAGAAAGCCTAAACTGGGACTGCCCTTGCAGACCTTGCGCAATGCCCCCGACGCTCTTGAGGGGCGCAGGCTGCGGGGCGGCGTATTCGAGATCGAGCCTGACCATATCGAGACCGTGGGCAGGCTGGATGACCGTCTTCAAATCGAGATTGCGGGGCTGAAGGCATCGATCTCTAGAAGTGGCCAACGGGTGCCGATCCTCGTGCGACCTCTCGAAGGGGATCGCTACAGCCTGATCTACGGGCGGCGTCGGCTTGAAGCCTGCCGGGATCTCGGGATCAAGGTCCGTGCGATCGTCACCGAAATGGACGGGGATCAGGCGCTTCGGGATCAGCTGCTCGAGAACCAAGAACGCCGCGACCTGAGCTTCATCGAACGTGCCTTGGTGGCGGCAGCCTTGCTCAATGGCGATCACCTGGGAGAGGCGGAACGCACCAACAAGGGCGTGGCTGAGGTTCTAGGTCTTACCGAAGCTGGTGTGTCGCAGCTGTTAAGCGTCGTTCGCGCGGTTGGCGAGAGCCTCGTCCTAGCGATAGGTGCTGCGCCAGGTATCGGCCGGCCTCGTTGGGAGGAACTCAAGAAGTCACTGGGCGATGCATCTGTGGACCGTGAGAACCTCGCTGCAGTAGCGGCAGAGACCAGGTCCTCTCACTCCGGTGGACCTGACGAAAAGTCGGACGCCGCGTTCCTGGCCGTCCTCGCCGCAGTGGTGCAGGCAGAGCGGCCGACCCGCCCATCAAGCCCCCGAGGGGCACCTAGTGTGGCCATTCCGGGTGTCGGGGCTGCAACCATCGCGACAGGGCGCCGCGGCCGACAGTTCAAGCTCGAGCTGAAGGCCGAGGACAGAGATTTTGTCAGCTGGCTTGAGGGCAAGGCCCCGCAGCTGATCGCCGAGCTTCACGAGCGCTGGAAGCGCAAGGAAGACTGAGGAAGAGCAACAACCAAAAAGGAGGCACGAGACAGGCAGAAAAGAAAAAGGCCCCGAGAAGCAAGCTTCACGAGACCTTTCTTAGGTTTCGCACGGGACCAGCCCGCTACAAAACTCAGTTTTCGCACCTCTGAATGTAGCGATCTGGCCCCTTTCCCGCAAGCGCAAAGCGATTCGCGGGCCAGGGAAATTTTGCCTTCGTGAATGACATCATGGAGTACACACCGATTTCGCCGTTTATGCGGCCGATCTCGCACGCCCATCTGCGCGTGGTCGAGCGGCCTGAGGTATCTGTTCCGGGTAAGCCCATCAACAAGTGGGAACTCCTGCGCGAACTGTCCAAGGCGCAAGCGGCCTTTGGGGTCACAGAACGTGATTTGACGGTCATGCAGGGTCTTCTCAGCTTCTTCCCGGACGATGCGCTTGGAGGGAACGCTGAAATGGTCGTCTTCCCGTCCAACAAGGCGATCTGCGAGCGGCTGAATGGCATGCCCTGCTCCACCATGCGCAGGCACATTGCACGCCTGGTGGACGCTGGCTTGCTCATGCGCCGCGATAGCCCCAACGGGAAGAGGTATGTCCGTAAGCATGGCGAAGAGCGCGTGGCTTTCGGCTTCGATCTCTCGCCACTCTACTGCCGGTCCGAAGAGGTGGCACGGGCCGCAGAGGCCGTGCGTGAGGCCGAGGACCGTGTGCGACGACTGCGGGAGGTCGTGAGCCTGATGCGGCGCGATCTCGCTGCCCTCGCGGAGTTTGGAGAGGAGATCCAGCCCGGCCTTGGCCTGTGGGATCAGTTTCGCGACAAGGCTGTCCTCACAGCGCGCGCCCTGCGCCGCAAGCTCACGCTTGAGGAGCTCTCCGCATATCGGACCGACCTTGAAGCCCTTCTCGATCGCGCACGCAACGTCATTGATGGCCCTGAAACAGAAGAAATGAACACCAATGATGCCAGTTTTGAGCGCCACCATCATAATTCAAATAAAGAATCTGTAGATCTTGAACCTGCCTTAGAAAAAGGCGGGGCGGCGGCCGACGCGCCAGATGTTGAAACGGATGCACCTGTTGCTGACGTGGAAGAAGCGGACACAAGACGCGTGCCAAAGATCCCGCTCCATCTGGTGATCGCTGGCTGCCCGTCGCTCAAAACCTTTTACCAAGGCGATATCCGCCACTGGCATCAGCTTTTCGACGCCGCTTGCCATGTGCGGCCCGCCATGGGGATCAGCGCGTCAGCTTGGGAAGAAGCGCAACGGTTCATGGGCCCCGAGCAGGCATCGATCGTTGTCGTCGCTATGCTGGAACGCTTTGCGGACATCCGGTCGCCCGGTGGCTACCTCCGTGCGCTGACATCCAAGGCAGCGGCGGGCGAATTCTCCTGTGGGCCGATGGTCATGGCGCTGATGTCTCGGCGAAATGCTGCATAACAGCTGTTAAGTGTCTTGGAGCGATCATCAAGTTCGGCGCGACTTTACAGCTGTTAAGTAACGCGGCGATGCGTCGGTAGCAGAAGAGAGGAAAAGTTTGGGGGTTTGAGGGGTGACGGGAAGTGAGATCGGGAGAGTGGCTTCCGGCGCCCGTCGTGGAGAAGATCTGATGGCGAAAGCAGCCCAGAAAATCACGCTGTCCCCTTCGCGGGACATCCCCTTCGACAAGCTCGTGCTGAGCCAGTCCAACGTACGGCGCATCAAGGCAGGCGTCTCGATCGAGGAACTGGCCGAAGATATCGCGCGGCGCGGCCTGCTGCAGGGCTTGAACGTCCGGCCCGTGGTCGATGCTGAAGGGGTCGAAACCGGCATGTTCGAGATCCCGGCCGGCGGCCGTCGTTTCCAGGCACTGTCGCTGCTGGTGAAGCAGAAGCGGCTGGCCAAGACCGCGCCTATCCCTTGCATCGTGCGGGATACGGCGTCGGAGATCCTCGCCGAGGACGACTCGCTGGCGGAGAACATGCAGCGCGTCGCCCTGCACCCGCTGGACCAGTTCCGCGCGTTTCAGGCCCTGCGGGAAAAGGGTCAGGGCGAGGAAGCGATTGCGGCGGCCTTCTTCGTCACGCCGCAGATCGTCAAGCAGCGCCTGAAACTCGCGTCCGTGGCCCCTGCCCTGCTCGAGGTCTATGCCGAGGATGGCATGACGCTGGAACAGCTGATGGCGTTCACGGTGAACCCCGATCATGCGCGTCAGGCGCAGGTCTGGGAGGCTGTGAAGAACTCGTGGAACAAGGAGCCCTATGCCATCCGGCGCATGCTGACCGAGACCTCGGTCCGGGCGTCTGATCGTCGCGCGGTCTTTGTCGGTGTCGATGCCTATGAGGCGGCAGGCGGTATCGTGCTGCGCGATCTCTTCCAGGGCGATGACGGCGGCTGGCTCGAGGACCCTGCCCTGCTTGAGCGGCTGGTCGCCGAGAAGCTCCAGGCCGAAGCCGAAGCGCTTGCTTCCGAAGGCTGGAAGTGGATCGAGGTGGCGACTGACCTGCCCTATGGCTACAGCAACGGTCTGCGGCGTCTCGCCGGTGATGCCGCGCCGATGACCGACGAGGAAAGCGCGGCCCTCGCTTCGCTCCTCGCTGAGTATCGCGGGCTGGAAGAGGAATACTCCGGCCAGGACGAATACCCCGAGGACATCGATGCCCGGCTCGGTCAGCTCGAGATGGCGATGGAAGCGCTCGAACAGCGGCCTTTGATCTACGATCTCGCTGAGCTCGGGCGCGCTGGCGTGTTCGTGACGCTGGATCGGGACGGCAGCCTCGCGGTCTATCGCGGCTATGTCCGGCCCGAGGACGAGCCGCGCGAGGAGACCGCGGTCCAGGATGGTGATGGCGTGGATGTCATGGGGCAGGGGGGTGATGTCGGTGTTTCCAGCTGGAAACCGTCGGCGACCTCTGCCGGCGGCACCGTCATCACTTCGGGTGGTCAGCCGATCGGCGTGGATGCGTCCGAGGAGGAAGACGACGGCGCGCTCAAGCCGCTGCCCGAGCGGCTGGTCATGGAACTGACGGCCCACCGGACCCTTGCGCTGCGCGAGGCCATCGGGCGCTCGCCGGACGTCGCGTTGACACTCCTGCTCCTGAAGCTGGTGACGGACACCTTCCGCACCTCCTCGGCCTCGGGCAGCTGCCTCGACGCCTCGGTGCGCCACGTCTACATGTCGGCACAGGCGCCCGATCTGAAGGACAGCGTCGTCGCCAAGCTGGTCGATGAGCGTCACGCCGCCTGGGAGGCTGATCTACCTCTCGGCGATGATGCCGAGCTCTGGGACTATCTGTCCGTGCTCGACCAGGGCAGTCGTCTGGCGCTTCTGGCGCATTGCCTCAGCTTCGGGATCAACGCCCTCCATGAGAAGGTGAACCCCTATGGGGCGGGCATCTCCGCCAGTGGCCTGACCCGCCGCATGGCCCATGCCGATCTCGTGGCGCGCGCGGTCGATCTCGACATGGTCGAAGCGGGCTGGGAGCCGACGGTCGATGGCTATCTCAACCGCGTTCCCAAGGCCCGGATCCTCGAGGCCGTGCGCGAGGCGAAGGGGGAGGGGACCGCGCAGCTTCTCGATCACCTTAAGAAGGGCGAGATGGCCACGGAAGCCGAGCGGCTCCTCAAGGGAAGCGCGTGGTTGCCCGAGGTCCTGCGTCGGGCCGATCTGGCGGCAGGAGACGGCAAGCCGATCGCAGAAGGGCAGGGGGAAGATGCGGGCGAGCCCGAGGACGTCGATCTCCCGGCCTTCCTGACGGCCGGTCTGCCGGAGAGTGCTGCGTCCATGATGGCTGCGGAATGATCTGAGCCATCCGGAGGCGGGGAAACCCGCCCCTCACTCTGATAAAATACAGTAATATCAATATGATGAATGCGAACTCTCGCATTCGGGATGAGGAATCATGTCTGCAACGACCATCATCGACTTAGCCCCTTTGGGGGCGCTGATCCGTTACACCGACGGCAGTCCCAAGCCGCCGGCACGTTTCACGAAGAAGCTCGCGGCATGGGAGCGATCGAACGGTGTCGGCCGCCTTGTGAAGAAGGAACCGCCCCGGGTTTATCCGACATGCACAGCACCGGCTGCGTGTTCCACGTGATCGTGGGCAGTCATTCCACGGGATGATGGGCAGTGTTTCCACGTGATCGTGGGCGGCTGTTCCACGGCATTGTGGGCATGTGTTCCACGCGAAGGTGGGCAGTTTTGACCGACAATCTGAAGCTACGGTGTCCCTGTGTTTGAAGGGGAGAGCCGAGATGCCAACGGGACGATTGTCGATGCGACGGATACGCGATGTTTTGAGGCTCCGACTGGGGCAGAAGCTAAGTGAGCGGCAGATTTCTGCGTCGCTTGGGTTGGGAAAGGGCACTGTAGGTTCGTACTTAAGTCGTGCGCGTGCAGCAGGCTTGAGTTGGCCTTTGCCCGACGGGCTTTCTGACGATGACCTTGAGTTGCTACTTTTTCCTGCGCCGCCTGCGGTCAGCGACCCGGAGCGTCCGGTTCCAGATTGGGTTGAGATTGACCGAGAGTTGCGCCGCCCTGGGGTCACCCGCGCCTTGCTCTGGGAGGAGTATCGGCAAGCCTACCCTCATGGCTTTGGATATGCTTGGTTCTGTGAACATTACGACGCTTGGAAGGGTCGTGTCCGCCCGACGATGCGGCAGACGCATGTTGGTGGTGAGAAAGTCTTTGTCGACTTTGCGGGCGACACGATTGATGTAATCGACCCGGTAACGGGCGAGGCCCGTGCGATGAAACTCTTTGTCGCCACGTTGGGTGCGTCCAACTACACCTATGCCGAGGCTGTCGGGTCCGAAGGCCTTGAAGACTGGATCCTTGCCCATGTCCGAATGTTCGCCTTCCTTGGCGGAGCGCCGCGTGCTGTTGTACCGGACAATCTGAAGTCGGCTGTTCTGAAGGCAGATCGCTACGATCCAGGATTGAACCGGACCTATGCGGAAATGGCCGCGCACTATGGGACGGCTGTATTACCTGCACGTCCCTACAAGCCCCGAGACAAAGCCAAAGTTGAAGTTGCAGTGCAGGTTGCACAGCGCTGGGTACTGGCTTGCTTGCGCAATCGCCGCTTCTTCTGCCTGCGCGATCTCAATGCTGCGATAAAACTGTTGGTTGATCGGCTCAACACGCGTGTCATGCGCGGCTACAGCGCCAGTCGAGCTGATCTTTTTGCGACCCTGGATCGACCCAACCTCCAGCCTCTACCATCTGAGCCCTACGAATTTGCGCTTTGGAAGAAGGCTCGTGTTGCGCCCGATTACCATGTTGAGGTGAATAGTTCTTGGTATTCTGTGCCCTTTGGTCTGATCCGCCAGGAAGTCGATATCAGAGTTTGTGGCGATGTGGTGGAGGTCTTCCATAAGGGTGTGCGCGTTGCCAGCCATCCGCGCTGCCTGGGTCGACGTAGCCATGTGACACTCGCGGAACATATGCCATCAGCCCATCGGCGGCATGCTGACTGGACGCCCGCGAGGATCCTCGCTCAGGCGGAAAAACTTGGGCCGTCCGTGGCGTCGTTTTGCGAAACCATCATGACCGACCGCCCCCACCCTGAGCAGGGCTTCAGAACCTGTCTGGGTATCTTGGCCTTGGCAAAGAGCTATGAGCCCGCACGCATCGATGCGGCCTGCCGACGGGGCTTGAGCATCCGCGCCCGATCTGTGGCTTCCATCAAATCCATCCTCAAAGCCCGCCTAGACCAAGCCTTCCTCGACGAAAACGCTGAAGAGGCGCCGCTGCAGCACGCCAACATCCGTGGCCAGAGCTACTATCACTAGAAGGAAACCAAAACTTGCTGAAACACCCAACGACAGAACGGCTAATCGCCCTCGGCCTGACAGGGATGGCCAATGCACTCGATGAGCAACGCCGTGCAGAGGCCACATTCGATGCTCTAGGCTTCGAGGATCGCCTTGGTTTGCTTGTCGACCGCGAAACGACGGAGCGCGACACCAAGCGTATGGCGACACGGCTGCGCTTTGCGGCATTGCGCCAGTCTGCCAGCGTCGAAGATTTGGACATGCGCACCCCGCGCGGAATTGATCGGGCGCTGATGGCGCACCTCATCGATGGCAGTTGGATCATGCGTCACGAAAATCTCTTGATCACGGGGCCGACGGGATTGGGGAAAAGTTGGATAGCTTGCGCTCTAGCCCACAAAGCTTGCCGAGACGGCCATATAGCTGCTTATCACCGCGTACCGCGCCTGTTCGAAACCTTGAGCATTGCCCGTGGTGATGGCCGCCACGCCAACCTCCTCAAGACACTTGCAAAGACCAAGCTGCTGATACTCGACGATTGGGGACTATCAGTTCTGACAATGTCTGAACGGCGGGATCTCCTCGAAATCCTCGAAGACAGACACGGACGTGGATCCACCATCGTGACCAGCCAACTCCCCGTCGAGCACTGGCATGAGGCCGTTGGTGACCCAACCCTTGCCGACGCCATCCTTGATCGCCTCGTACACAACGCACATCGCCTACCTCTCTCCGGTGAAAGCATGCGACGCAAAAAAGCACTGATGAAAATCCTTGACCCCACCGCTCAACACTGACTCCATCACGCTGTCGGCAAAACTGCCCGAGCGTCCGTGGAATCGATGCCCACGATGCCGTGGAACACGCGCCCAGCTTCGCGTGGAACAGCTGCCCAACTCCCGTGGAATACGCAGCACCGGCCTCCTTCACGCTGCATGAGGGGAACTTCTCCTCGGACGGGGTGATCCTCGTGACCATCATGCGGAGCCATTCGGCGGACAGCCGGTTGGTCTTCGAGGTGGCGGAGGAACCTAAGCCCGGGCAGGTCCGCGTGTTGCTGGACTTCGGTGGGAATACCGAACTGCTGCATCTGGCGGAGTCCGTCACCGTGGCGGAGCTCTGGATCGCGCGGGAGGGCTATCGCAATGCGCGGCTGGAAATCGTCAGCGCCGAGAACGGCGAGAGGGCAGGGGGCGCGGACCTGGCCGCTTGAGCCCTGACAATGCGTGAGGGGCCTGCTCATGAGTGGGCCTCTCACAGACCACACCCTCGTCCCACGAAATCGCGGGGCACCAAAGGATCCATCCCCCAAGAAGGAGGTCTTCAACCAAGAGCCTGGCCGGGAGGTTGGCGGCATTAGAAGCATCAGCGGAACAACAGGCTCCAGTCGTCAGGGCACCATCCCCCGCTCGCCATTCCCTTTCTCGCCCCGAATCCTGTCTTCGAGATCAACCCGCGAGGGGTCGGACTACGGGCGAGCCCGTGCCGCCGGGAGGATTCGGACGAGCCGAACGCACCCGGTGATGTCAGCCAGTTTTCGGGCCTGCGGGGTCCTGTCGCGCGGGGGATGGTCCCCCGCCTCCCAGACAGGAGCCAAACAGATGTCCCGCAAAGATGCTCACGCCTTCGCAGCCTCCCTCGCCGCCACGCTCATGGTCTCGATCGTCGTCTTCCAAGCAGGGGATGGAACCTTCGGCGCCGTCCCCGCCGATGAAATCGACGGCGACGAGGTTCGAGTGGTCGCTGAGGTCGACCCGTGGGCATAATGCCCACGGTCTTTGCCGAGGGCTCTGCATCGGGGCAGGAGCCCCGATCTGGGCCATTCGGCTTTCAGACGTCTCGGTGACCCGGAAATCTGAGCCGACGGGGAGGTCGGCTCTTCCGCCTAAGGAGCCGAACGCCCGGTGTCGGGCTTACGGTCCGCCCGACACGTCGAGGAAGAGTTTCACCAGGGCGACGTTGATGAAGTAGTTGTGCTTACCCGTGCGGTGCTTTTCGACGAAGCCATGATCAGCCAACGTGTCGAGATACTTCGCGGCCGTTTGCCGACTGACATCCAGATCGTTCTGCAGATATTCGATCCGCGTGTACGGGTGGCGGAACAGGTTGTTCAGAAGTTCCTGGCTGTAGATCTTGGGCAATTCATCCCGCAGTCGATGCTTCACATCCGCCATTTGCTTTCGGATGCCGGTGACGATCTCGACCGTTGTGGCAGAAGTCTCGGCCACAGCCTCCAGCATGTAGATGACCCAAGCTTCCCAGTCTCCGGTGTCGCGCACCGCCTGTAGGTGTCGATAGTAGTCCGCCTTGTTGCGGGTGATGAATCGCGACAAGTACAGCACCGGGATATCAAGCAACCCAGTCCGGGTAAGATAGAGCACGTTCAGAATGCGCCCGATCCGTCCGTTCCCGTCCGGAAACGGGTGGATGCTTTCGAACTGATGATGGATCAAGGCCATCTTGATCAGGGGGTCGAGGTCGCTGAGGTCATCGTCGTTGATGAACTTTTCGAGGGCCGTCATGTGGCGGACAATTTCATGCGCGTTCTGGGGTGGAACGAAGACGATCTCCCCTGTTTGCTCGTTCTTCAGGGCAGTTCCCGGGGTCACGCGAAATCCGTCGCTGCGTCCCTTCAGCAACCGAAACATGTCGATGAGCGCCGAATTCGGGATGAGGCCGCCGGTTTCGCCCAAGCGCGCGTATCCGAGCCGCAACGCATCGCGATAGAGAGCCACCTCTTTGGCCGCAGGTGACTGCGGATCGTCAGGGAAAAGGTCCGCCTGAAACAGCTCGTCCTGCGTCGTGACGATGTTCTCGACCTCCGAAGAAGCCTTGGCTTCCTGAAGCGCCAGTGTGTCGATCAGGATGCCTTGGTTCGGGATGGTCTTCGCCTGACCCTTCAGATCCGCAAGAGCACGGCTGGCGCGAGCGAGCGCCTTCAGCACCGTAACAGTTTCGATCTCTGCCGCGGGTGGCAGGGCGGGAATGGCATAGGTCGGCTTTAACATGTTCCCCGCGTCGTGTTAAGAAAAACACGTTCGTTTAACATGATCAGGCAGTCATGTCAGCAGAAACCGGTTTCCTTAACTTGACGATGCTTCGCCCGTGCGGTTCACCCAACTCCGTCAGACCGCCAGATCGGCGGCGGACTTGCCAGCGGCCAGCGCTGCCACGAACCACTGCGGTTTCCGGCCACGGCCCGACCAGGTGACAGCCGCGTTCCCCGGGTGTCGGTATTTCGCCACGGCTGGCGCACGGGTGGTCGTCACCTCGACACCGATCAGTTCGGCGAGGGAGTAGCCCATCTCCTTGGCGATGGCTTTCAGCTTGGCGCGGGTTTCGGCCTCGTGCCGGTCCTCATAGGTGGAAATCGCCGTGGCGAGGTCCTTCTGCAATGGCCGTAGTTCCCTGAGCGACATCGCCTCGAGATTGAAATCAGCCATTGGGCCCTCGTGTCCTGAATAATGGGTTCGGGATAGTCGTCACGTCGCAAAATCGCAACTCCCACAGGGGTCACCGCGATAGGGCAGGGGGATGAGGTTGGCTTGAGCCGCTGAGTCGGCGGTTTTGCAAATGCCTCAACCAAGTTGCCTTGGCCAGGAAGGCCGAGTTCTGCGAGAGCCCCAGGTCGCCCCTATCCCCGGTGCCATCCCTTCGACTGACAATCCCCTAAGCCTGTTCGGCCTCTGGCGCGCAACCCCGCGTCAGTCCGGGCCGTGTTGCCCCTTTGGGGCTGCCCGCTCCACCCCGGACCTTTGGGGGTTTCCGTCTGGTCTGCTGGACCAGCCGTGCACGCCTCACCCGACAGGCTTCTTTCGGGTCTTGTCGAAGGGACGGTCCCAGGGACAGGAAAAACAGGAGCTACAGAATGCAGAACATCGTCATCCTCGCCGGCAACATCGGTCAGAACCCCGAAGTGCGCTCGACCCAAAGCGGTACCAAGATCACCAACTTCACCTTGGCCACCTCGCGGCCGCGCCTCTCGGAAGGTCGCGTGATGCGCGACGAGAACGGCTACCGGGTCATGGACACCGAATGGCACCGCATCACCTGCTTCAACGGTCTCGGCAAGACCGTCGCAGAGCACTGCGAAAAGGGCATGAAGGTCCTCGTCCACGGACGCATCCACTACACGAAGTGGACCGACGCAACCGGCACGGACCGCTACGGCTGCGAGATCATCGCCGAGAAGGTCGACTTCCTGAGCCGTCCAAAGTCGGCCGAGAATGAAAACCCCGAGCTGGTCGACCGCGACGACGAGATCCCGTTCTGAGAACGGGTCTCCCTCGGGCCCGGCGGGGAAACCCGCCGGGTTCGGTGCGGCCTTTGAACAAAGTCCTGGCACATTGCAGTAACATGCCAACGACGATTGGAACTCTGGACATGTAACCATCGTTACATTATACATGTTCAAATGACCGCAATCACGTGGCTCCTTCTGACCTACAAGGTCCCTCCAGAACCCTCGGCCAAACGCATCGCCATCTGGCGCAAGCTGAAGGGGATGGGTGCCGTTTATCTTCAGAATGGCGTCTGTGTGCTGCCCCGCACGGATGACCACATTCGCCGCCTGAAGATGGTCGAGAACGACATCGACGAGGCCAAGGGTGAGAGCGTGATCCTGCAGACCGTCGCGCTGGACCCGGGCCAGGAGGCGAAGGTCGTGGGCCGCTTCAAGGCGGAACGGGACGAGGCCTATGCCGAGTTCATCGACAAATGCGACGACTTCGAACGCGAGGTCGCGAAGGAAATCACCGCCGGCCACTACAGCTATGCCGAGCTGGAAGAGAACGACGTCGATCTGAAGAAGCTGCAGGGCTGGCTTGAAAAGATCGGCAAGCTCGATTTCTACGGTGCGGCGCGTGCCGAGGAGGCACGGACGCGGCTGAACGGCTGCGAGGCCGTGCTGGATGACTACGCCAAGCGCGTCTTTGACGCGAAGGGCGAGAACGGCTGACCCCGGAGGATGGATATGAAACAGACCAGATCTCTGAATGCCTTCTTTCCGCATTTCCCGCCGTTGGCGCAAAGCGCGGCGCCTTCGCCCCTCCTGGCCTGGGCAGACAGGCAGCGGCAGAGCGCGGCGTTGGCGCGGCTCGAGGACCGGATGCTGGACGATATCGGTGTGACGCGGGCCGAAGCTTTGGCCGAGTGCCAGCGCCACGACTGACCGACCGGAACACCACGCCAAACAGAGGAGGCCGTCATGGCAGAAACGACGGTGGACAAGGCCGCCTCCCCCTGGCGGGGATTGCCCGCAGGAATCTGGGCGCTCGGTTTCGTGTCGATGTTGATGGATGTCTCGTCCGAGATGATCCATGCGCTGCTGCCGGTTTATCTGACCGTTGGCCTTGGGGCGACGGCGCTGACTGTGGGAGTGATTGAAGGCATTGCCGAGGCGACGGCCGCAATCACCAAGGTGTTCTCCGGTGCGCTGTCAGACCGGATTGGGCGGCGCAAGGAACTGGCAGCCATTGGCTACGGCCTCGCCGCGTTGACGAAGCCCGTGTTTCCGCTCGCGCCGTCGATCGGCTGGCTGGTCACGGCCCGTTTCATCGACCGGGTCGGCAAGGGCATCCGCGGCGCGCCGCGCGATGCGCTGGTCGCCGACCTTGCCCCGGAAGGACGGCGCGGCGCAGCTTTCGGCCTGCGCCAGTCGCTGGATACGGTCGGTGCCTTCCTTGGCCCTCTTCTGGCGATCGTGCTGATGTGGGCTTTTGCCAATGACTTCCAGTCGGTCTTTTGGGTCGCCGTCATCCCGGCCTTCATGGCGCTTGGCCTGATCCTTTTTGCCGTGAAGGAACCCGCCCGCACGGCAGGGCTGCGCAAGGTCCGCAACCCGCTGTCGCGGGCTGAGTTGCGGATGCTGGGCGGCATGTACTGGGCCGTTGTCGCGGTTGCGACCGTGTTCACTCTTGCGCGGTTCTCCGAGGCCTTCCTGATCCTGCGGGCCGAGGAGGTGGGTCTGTCTCTCATGCTGGTGCCGCTGGTTCTGGTGGGGATGAATGCGGTCTACGCGCTGTCGGCCTGGCCTGCGGGCGTCTTGTCGGATCGAATGAGCCGACCCACGATGCTGATGGCCGGGCTTGGCCTGCTGATCGCTGCCGATCTGGTGCTGGCGCTGGCGCCCGGGTTTGTCGGCCTCGGTCTGGGCATCGCGCTCTGGGGGCTGCACATGGGCGTCACGCAGGGCCTTCTTTCCGCGCTGGTTGCCGAAGCGGTTCCGGCCGAGTTGCGCGGTACGGCATATGGCATGTTCAACCTGATCACGGGTGGCGCGCTGCTTCTGGCCAGTGTGATCGCAGGCGGGCTCTGGCAGGGCTTCGGATCAGAGGCCACCTTCCTTGCCGGAGCGGCTTTTGCCGTCATCGCGGCGCTTGGTCTGATCCCGCTACGGCATAAGCTGGCGTGACGCGGTCAGACGTCGCGCGGTGCGTAAAGGATGATCGCCGCCCCGATCAGACAGACCAGCGATCCGATCATGTCCCATCTGTCAGGCCGCGCGCCTTCGACGACCCAAAGCCAGGCGAGCGACGCCACGATGTAGATGCCGCCGTAAATGGCATAGGCCCGGCCCGCATGTTCCACCTCGACCAGCGTCAGCAGCCAGGCGAACAACCCAAGGCACAGTGCAGCGGGGATAAGCCAGAGCGCGCTTTTGTCCAGCCGCCACCAGCCCCAGACGGCAAAGCATCCGGCGATCTCGAAAAAGGCGGCAGCGAAGAAGACGATGATGTTCTGCATGGCAGGGCTTGGCCCGAATTCCATGCAAAAGACAACTCGCCAAATTACTTGTGCCGCCAAACCTTCACGGCCGAGACGAGCAGGATCGCCGCCAGAGAGGGCAGCAAGATTTCATTTGGTACGATGCCCAAAAGCTGGCCCCCGATGAAGGCGCCAAGGATCGAGCCCGCCGCCATGACCAGCACGAACCGGCCATTTCGCGCAAGAACCGTGAAGCTCTGGTCGCGGCTGTAGCGGGCAAAACCCACCAGCATTGTGGGGAGGCTGACCGCCAACGACAGCGACCCGGCCAGCTTGATGTCGGCGCCGAACAGCAGGACCAGCGTCGGGATCAGCAATTCGCCGCCCGCAACGCCCATCAGCGAGGCGACAACGCCAATGCCGAAGCCCGCAAGAACCCCAGCCAGCATCTGCGCAGTACCTGTCAGCATCGCCCCCGAGGTTGCAACGTCATGCCCCACCAGCAGCACACCGGCGATCAGCACAAGGAGAACGGCCAAAACCTTGTAAAGCACTGCCGAGGAGAGCCGCGTGGCCCAGCCCGCACCCAACCAGGCGCCCAAGAGGCTTCCGACAAGCAGGTTGGCTATGATTGGCCAGTGTGCCGCGATCTCGGAAAAAGGAATAGTGCTCGAGCGAAACGGCAAAGCTGTGGCGACCACGACGAGGCTCGTGGCTTTGTTCAGGATCACCGCCTCAAGTGCGGCAAAGCGAAACATCCCGATCAGGAGTGGCAGGCGGAATTCGGCTCCTCCCAGGCCAATCAGCCCGCCGAGCATGCCCACGATGGCACCCACGCCGAAGGCGGCAGTCGGGTTGCGTCTTTGATCTTTGTTCGCCATTTGGTTTCCTCTGGGTCCTTGCATCCGATGCTTTTGGACCTTGCCTGAGAAAGCGACTTCACGATCTCAAGTCAAAGGGATAGTGCCACAAAAAGGTACTTTTCCAGGAGGGTCCGCATGATCCGTGCATATGAACTGTTGGGTGAAAAACTGAAACCTGTCTCTGCCCGCGCGGAGACGGTTGTCTGGTGGGATCTGTTCAATCCGGACAGGGAGGAGGAGACCGAGTTGGAACAACAACTCAAGCTGGAACTTCCGACGCGCGACGAGATGCAGGAGATCGAGATATCCTCGAGGCTCTACTCCGAGGATGGCGGGCATTTCATGACAGCCCTGATCCCGTCTCACACCGATGCCGATGACGCCGTCATCCAGCCGATCACGTTCATCCTGTCCGATCATCGCCTGGTTACAATCCGCTATACCGAACCCCGCGCGTTCACGACGTTCCCACAGCGCGCAGAAAAGACGTCTCTTGGCCTCACGAGTGGCGAGACCATTCTGCTTGGATTGCTGGAGGCCGTGGTGGACCGTCTTGCCGACATTCTCGAACGGGCCGGGCGGGAAATCGATGCCATCTCACGAAGCGTCTTTGGCCAAAAGGGGAGAGAGGCGCGCAAGGATGCCAATTACAAGGCGACGCTCGAAGAGCTTGGTCGCAAAGGCGATCTGACCTCGAACATCCGTGACAGCCTCGCAACGCTTGAACGTGTCCTTGCCTTCCTTGGCCCGAAGCTGACTCAGACCAGCAAGGAGGTCCGCGACCAGCTCAAGGCTCTGGTGTCCGACGTGCGCTCGCTGACCGATCACCTGGGGTTCATGGCGCAGAAGATCACGTTTCTCCTCGATGCAACCCTTGGCCTGATCAATATTGAGCAGAATGCCATCATCAAGATCTTCTCGGTCGCGGCGGTGGTATTCCTTCCGCCCACTCTGGTCGCGTCGCTATACGGCATGAACTTCGAGTTCATGCCGGAACTCAAATGGACGCTTGGGTATCCTTTTGCCATAGGTCTGATGATCCTGTCCGCTGTTCTTCCGTACTTCTACTTCAAGCGGCGCGGCTGGCTGTAAGAGACGGTGCGCTTGGCGATGTGGTCGCGCGCAAGGGACATGGACTTGAGCACCGCATGGGCCGCATCGCCGGGCTGAAATGCCAATTGCCCGGCGGCGCTGCGGGAGATGCGGGCAACGATCTCGTCCGCACCAACGGTCAGATGGACCATGACGCCGGGGCGCATCTCCGGGGCGACTGACTTTCAACGTAACTGGGCATGATGTTCTGCGCCGACATCCAGCAAAGCAGCCTGACGCTTTGCCAATCCGGCCAGGCCGAGTTTCCATGCTGGGCAGTCTCCTGCGATTCCTGTCACAAGGCAAACGGTTCTGCCCGGTCACGCCGAAGGAACCGCTGTCTCATGAGCTTTTGAGTCGGTTTGGTCATTGGTCAGCGCATCAGCACGACCGGCACCTTGCAGGACCGGATCATGGCCGTTGTGGTGGACCCGATGATGAGGCTGCGGATGCGGCTGTGGCCGTAGGCCCCCATGACCAGCATGTCGAACTGCGCTTCCTCCACCAGCTTGGCCAATGCGGTTTCCGGCTGGCCGGGCAGGACTGAAGTTTCCGCTTCGATTCCTGCGGCCTTCAGCATCGCGCTTGCATCGACCAGGCCCTTGGTGACCTCCGGCGTGGCAGTGCCCACGGTCACGACATGCACGGAGAGTCCCTGAAACAGCGGGCTGCGCGCGATGTGGTCAACGGCTTTCATCGCGGATGCCCCGCCGTCATAGGCGACCAGCACCTTCGAAATCGGCTTGAAGGCGCGCGAGGCGACGAAGACCGGTTTGTGGCTGGCGCGGATAATGCGTTCGAGGTTCGAACCAAGGTGTCCCTTGGCAAAATCCGCCGCTTCGCCGCGCTTGCCGATCAGGATCACGCGCGCGTCGGCTTCGACATCGGCGACCGCTTCGACGATATCGCCGAGGCGCAGCCTGGTGGTGACTTCGGTCACACCGGCCTTTTCCAAGAGGGCTTGCGCGTCGTCTAGGATCGCCCGACCGCGGTGGCTGATAAGCTTCGCGCGTTGCGCGTCCAGTTCTGCCAGTTGCTCCATCAAGGCCGTTCGCGCCCCAAGCGCAATGGCACCGGAATGGTCGTGGGTGTCTGAGGCCTCGCGACGGCCAAGGACGTGGATCAATTCCACCGGTGCTCCGGTGCGGCTGGCGATCCAAGCAGCATGGTCGCAAACGCTGGCGGAATAGATCGAGCCGTCAACGAGGGCGACGATCTTCTGGTGTTGGTCGGTCATGTCCTGTCCCCCTCAATGTGCCATCAGCTTGTCCATCGCTCCTGGCTTGTCATGCGTGGCAAGCTTGTCGACGATGGTCTCGGATGCTGAATTCATGCCGATTATCTCGACCTCGGCCCCGTCGCGGCGGAACTTCAGCACCGCCATGTCCAGCGCCTGCACGGAAGAGATGTCCCAGATATGCGCGGCCGACACGTCGATCACCACGCGATCGAGCGCCTCCTTGAAGTCGAAGGCATTCATGAAGTCCTCGACCGACCCATAGAAAAGCTGCCCCTCGACGACATAGGTCCGCACGCGGCCATCCTTCGAGATGGTCGAGGTTACCTTGAAGAGCTGCGCGATCTTGCCGGCAAAGAAGATGCCTGACAGCAGCACCCCGACCAGCACCCCGATGGCCAGATTGTGGGTGTAAACCACAGTCACAACGGTCGCGATCATCACGATGGAGGAGGAGCGCGGGTGCAGCGTCAGGTTCTTGATCGACGACCACGAGAAGGTGCCGATCGAGACCATGATCATGATCGCCACCAGCGCGGGCATCGGAATCTGCGCCACCCAGTCGCCAAGGAACACGACGAGGATCAGCAGCACCACCCCGGCGGTGAAGGCCGACAGCCGGCCACGACCGCCCGACTTCACGTTAATGATTGACTGCCCGATCATCGCACAGCCCGCCATGCCGCCGATAAAACCTGTGGCGGTGTTGGCGATGCCCTGCCCGATGCATTCCTGGTTGCGGTTCGACTTGGTGTCGGTCAGGTCATCGACGATGTTCTGCGTCATCAGGCTTTCCAAGAGGCCCACCACCGCGACGGCGATGGAATAGGGCAGGATGATCAGCAACGTCTCCAGCGTCAGGGGGATGTCCGGGATCAGGAACACCGGCAGCGTGTCGGGCAGCGCACCCATGTCGCCCACCGTGCGCACATCCCAGCCGAAGGCCATCGTCAGCGCCGTCAGCACCAGGATGGTGACCAGCGGCGACGGGATCGCCTTGGTCACATAAGGGAACAGATAGATGATGGCCAGGCCTGCGGCGACCAGCGCATAGGTCAGCCATGTGACCTGGGTCGGGTCCAGTTCCGGGAGCTGCGCCATGAAGATCAGGATGGCCAGCGCGTTGACGAAGCCGGTCATCACCGACTTCGAGACATAGCGCATCACGAAGCCGAGCTTCAGGAGCCCCGCTACGATCTGGATCAGCCCGGCCAGCACCGTGGCCGCAAGCAGATATTGCAGCCCGTGGTCGCGAACCAGCGTGACCATCAGCACCGCCGTTGCGGCCGTCGCGGCCGAGATCATCCCGGGCCGTCCGCCCACGAAGGCGATCAGCACGGCGATGGAAAAGCTGGCGTAGAGCCCCACCTTGGGGTCGACCCCGGCGATAATGGAAAAGGCAATCGCCTCGGGGATGAGGGCCAGCGCAACGACAAGTCCGGCCAGCACATCGGCGCGGATGGTGCCGAACCACTGCGCGCGGTAGGCATCGAGTGAAATCATGCAAAGTTTTCCTGATCGACCCGGGCCAAATGTCCGCGGGTCGAGATGTGATCTGTTGGTCAGTTCAGGTTGTCCGGCGGATCGGCGGCCGGAAGAGCCACCCGGGGATTGCACCCAGGTCCATGCTTGTTGAGTGGTCGTTTATACGCTTTCTGTAAGGAATCCAACCCTTGCATCCGGCCCATGTGGAACACGCGTCCGAAACAGGGCCAAGAAGACTGACTGACTAACCGCGCTCATTCGAGGACTGAGAGTCCGAGTTTGGCCGGTTTCCCTGCGACGGGTTAAGGGTTGGGAGAGTGGCTCCCGGTGCCCGTCGCGGGAGATAGCCGATGGGCGTTGTGGAGGTTCTGGATCCGGTCGCACCGAGGAAGGCTGGTGGCTGGAAGGTGGATGTGAGCCGGGGTGAGCGGAACGGGCGGGTGTCGTCCGAGTGGTTCAACCGGCCGGATGATGAGCGGTATCTGTCGCTCGATGATCTTTGGGCATCGGTGAAGGGACGGTCCGAGCGCAGCCGCAGCCGCGTGGTGCAGACGGCTGACATCCGGGTCGAGGCCGCGCGTGACAGCGCCGAGCGGCTGCACCTGGTCCTGCCGAAAGCGCATGAACCTGTCGCGCCCACGCACTGGGCCTTCGGTCAGCTTGCGAGCATCGTCGGCGCTCCGGCCTCCTACCTGCGGCAGCTGCCTGCGCCACTGGCGGGCATCAACCTCCAATACGGTCTGACCAACCACCGCGCCGAGCAGGTCAAGACCTTCGAGACCGAAGATGGTCGCACCGAACTGCGCGCGGTGACCGGCCCCGACTATGGCCGCATCCATGACCATGAACTGGTTGAGGCCGTGCAGCGCATCGCGGGCAATGGCACCGGTGACACGCGCTGGAAGGTGCCGGGCGTGCTTGACTGGTCGACGGGGGTCTACAACCCCGATGTCGAGATCAGCCGCGACACGACCACGCTCTATGCCTCGGACCGCGATGTCTTCCTGTTCCTGGTCGATGACCACAACCCGATCGAGGCGGGTCGGCTGCCCGACGGCTCCCCCGATCTCTACTTCCGGGGCTTCTACTGCTGGAACTCCGAGGTCGGGGCCAAGACCCTCGGCATGGCAAGCTTCTACCTGCGGGCGGTGTGCCAGAACCGCAACCTCTGGGGCGTCGAGGATTTTCAGGAGATCACCATCCGCCACTCGAAATACGCGGCTTCCCGCTTTGCGCATGAGGCGGCCCCGGCGCTGACACGCTTCGCCAATTCCTCGCCGCAGGGCTTCGTGAACGGCATCAAGGCCGCGCGGCAGCAGATCGTCGCGCGGACCGACGAGGACCGGGATGACTTCCTGCGCAAGCGCGGCTTCTCGAAGGCCGAATCCGGCAAGATCATCGAGAAGGTGCTGATGGAAGAAGGCCGCCCGCCCGAAAGCATCTTCGACTTCGTGCAGGGCATCACTCGGCTCGCGCGCGACAAGACCCAGCAGGATGCCCGCCTCGACATGGAAGGGCGCGCCAAGAAGCTCCTCGACCGGGTCGGCTGACGCCGGGACCGACCACGCGACCGCCTGCATCTGCGGCGGTCGCGCTTTCCCCTTTCAAATGCATGCCGCTGGCCCCGACCCGAGAGCGCAGGGGGCTTCGTCGTGCGCAATCAGCGAGACCCCCATGACCCCCCAGGAAGAAACCATCGTCCTCGAAGCCCGCGACATCCTCGGCCGCTACCTCAGTCAGAACCCGGTGATCGGCAGCTGGCAGGCGCTGATGGACTATTGTGCGCTCACCGTTCGCGGCCCAATCGAGCGGTTCCACGTGCTCTACCTCGACCGCAAGAACCGCATCATCTCCGATGAGCTCTTGTCGACCGGCACGGTCGACCATGTCCCGGTCTATCCGCGCGAGGTGATCAAGCGAGCGCTGATGCTGAACGCCAGCGCCTTGATCCTGATCCACAACCACCCGTCGGGCGATCCGACGCCCTCGGAGGCCGATCTCAGCATGACCAAGGAGATCCAGAAGGGGTGCAGGTATCTCGGCTTGACGCTGCACGACCACATCATCGTCGGCGCCGGGACTGAGCTGAGCCTACGGGCCCTCGGCAAGCTCTGACGCGTCTTTCCGACTTGGCACCGCCGCCCCTTCGAGGAAGAGGGCGGCGGTTTGGTCTTTGACGGATGAGGCGGGGAGAGAGTCTTCCCGCACCGTCGGAGGTTTCCCCCATGTTCGATCTGCCCTTGCCGATCCAGCCGACCGCCTACGCGCGGGGCGTCCCGCCGCATTTTTCAACTGGTGATGTCGACCCCAATCACCCCTTCGCCCTGACCCTGTCGCGCCGCGCACCGGCCGACCTCATGTTGGGCCGGGCCGCGCCGTTGGTCCTCGCGCGCTTTGCGACGCTGGCCGATGCCATGCTGGGCGCGATCGACCATGCCGATGGGATGGCCACGGATGTCACGCCCCAGCTTCTGGCGATCCTCGATCGCGACGAGCGCCTTGTGCTGGCCGGGGCCGCCAGCGACCACGCTGTCGCATGGTGCCACCCGGTGACGAGCGCGGCTGAAGCGCGGGGCGTCGTGACCGAGGCGAGCCAGCTGCGCGCGCAGGCCGGCCGCGCGACTGCCTGGGGCGAGCCGGATCTGGCGCAACGGCTGCGCCACCGCGCCGATCTTCTGGATGGGCGTCTCGTAGACCCGCTCTGGCGCGCCTTTGCCGCCCGGGCGCTGCAAGTCGCTGCCTGAGGCCCGAGAGGCAGAGAAGGGCAGGGGGAATTTGGAGTTCGTCCGGGGGAGAGAGATCGCCTCGGCCTGCTCCGATCTCTTCCCCTTACCGGAGACACACGATGAACCTGACTGAACCCACCCTCGCGCCGCCGATGGCCCCCCCGACCGTCGACATGGCGCAGATCTTCGCGGCGCATGCCGAACGTGCTGCCCGCATTGAAGCGCTGCGCCCCGGCAACAAGGATCGCCTGTTTGACGGTCTCATGGCCGCCGGCATCACCCATGTCACCGTGACCTTCGATGGTGCCGGTGACAGCGGCCAGATCGAAAGCATCGGCGCATGGTCGGGCGAGACCGCGGTCGAGTTCCCCGCGACCGAGATCGAGTGTGCCGCGCTGACCTGGGACGACCCCGAGGTCGAGATGCGGCAGCTCTCGCTCGAAGATGTCGTGGAGCAGCTGGCCTACGACTTCCTCTCCGACACCCATGGCGGTTGGGAAAACAACGACGGCGCTTGGGGCGAGTTCTGTTTCGACGCCGCGGCCCGCTGCATCCACCTCGAGTTCAACGAGCGCTTCACCTCGTCCGAACTCCACACACATGATTTCTAAGGGGGCGGCGATGGCACATCCCTTGTCTATTGGGAAACTGCCATAATCGGGGTGGCTGGCGAGACCCCGACACATCCCTGGGCAAACAATCCCGAGTGATAGCATGGGGCTCGCCAGCTGACCGTTGCTCAACCTGAACAGTTGCCTGGGAGGACTCCCCAAGGTGTCGATCCCGCAGAACAAGGATAGGTGCCGGAATGGCCTCTCACGAATTCATTGGCGTCGATGTCGCCATGGACTGGATCGACGTCTGTTATCTGTCCAACGGTCGCCATGAGCGGATAAAGTCGACAAAACAATCGCTTGCAAAGTTCGCCAAGGCAGCGAACGACGCAGTTGTCGTGTTGGAAGCCTCAGGTGGTTATGAGCGGCCATTGATCGAAGCCCTGATCAAAGCCGAGGCCCGTTTCATACGTGTGAACCCGCGGCAGGCGCGCGAATTTGCGAGGGCGACGGGAAAGCTGGCAAAGACCGACAAGGTTGATGCGGCGATCCTTGCCCGAATGGGGAAAGCGTTGGATCTCGTTCCTTCCCCCATCCCGGATCCTGACCGGGTGCGCCTGGCTGACCTCGTGGCGCGACGAGAGGATTTGGTCGCTGCGATCCAGGCCGAGAGAAACCGCCTTGGGACAAGCCGGGACGGATGGGTCAGGCGGGAAATTCAGCGTCTTGTTGCGAGTCTTGAAGATCATCTCGATGCAGTTGAGAAGGAGATCGCTCGCCACATCGCGGCTTCCGGGTCTCTTCTCGAACAAGCACGTCGACTTCGTACAGCGCCCGGGATCGGACCGGCACTGGTCGCCGTGATACTTGCCCGATTGCCCGAGCTCGGAAGACTAAAGGCCAAGCAGATTGCTGCGCTTGCTGGACTTGCGCCGCAGGCTTGTGACTCAGGTTTATCCAGAGGCAAGAGACGAGTCTGGGGTGGCCGAGCTGACATCAGGCGAGCCCTTTACCTCGCGGGGTTTGTAGCCAGCCGGTTCGACCCGACGTTGGCGGCGTTTCGAGCCAGACTTCAGGATTCTGGAAAGCCTCCGAAACTTGCGATTACAGCATGCGCCCGCAAGCTGCTCACGATCATCAACGCGATGGCGCGAGACGCCACGGACTACGCTTCTGCAGTCTCCTGAAAGACAGTTGCTATCACCACGCCCTCTCTTCGGTGAAGAAATGGGGCGGCACGGTCGACTGCTACATGGCCGTGCATGCTTGGTTCGACCAGAGCAAGGAGATCACTGCGGACTTTCGGCACCGGGCCTTGCGCCACCATGCCGAGGGCATCTTCATGGCCGAGACCATCTTCGGGCCGACCCTCACGCTGTCGACTGGACGCGTCATCCCGACCCGCTGGGTCGGCGAACAGCATGTGAAGGAAGATCTCGGCTTCATCCCGAGTTTCGCCGACTGGGTGAAGGCCATCCGACCCGAGCCATGGATGGGCCGGGCCGAGCGGATCGAGGCACTGGTCGATCCGCATCTCGCATCGCCCGTGGTCGAGGTCATCTGAGATGACTGACCCGGCCTATCAGCGCCTCGGCCTGCTCGTGACGGCTTCGCCCTACACCGTCCTGCGCGCGGCGGCCCGGGCGCTTCACAGCGACACGCGCGCCGTTCGCGGCTTCCGGGCAGCGCGCAAGCGCTTCTACCGGCAGATGCTCTGCGCGCATGCCACGCGACAGGCGGCGGGCGACCAGCCAACTGCCTGATCGCTGCCAGCCAACCTTTCACTCCATCCAATGCCCGGCCTTTCGGCCGGGCTCTCCCCTTTCAGGAGGTCCCCATGGCGGATTACTTCACCCATTTCTCGTGCCTGCTCGATGTCGGCACCCCCGACAAGGCTGCCCGCGCGCTCGCCCTCTTCCGGAGCTTGCGCGAAGCCGATCAGGACGCCAATGACCCGGAGGTCACGGGCTTTGATCTCGTGCTCCAGGACGCGCCCGAGGGCAGCGCCATCTGGATCCATGACGACGACCACGGCGATGTCGAAGCCGTCATCCGCTTCGTGTTGCGCCTTGCGGAAGAGATCGACCTCATCGGCCTCTGGGGCTTCCAGTATGCCCTCACCTGCTCCCGACCGCGCCTCGACGCCTTCGGCGGCGGCGCGCATGTCATCGATCTCGGCGCACGCAAGTCCATCGGCTGGACCAGCAGCCAGGAATGGCTGGCCGCCGCGCTGAACGGGGAGGACGAACATGCCTGAGATCATCTGCACCACCGTCTACCAATTTCCCGAACTCTCGGATGCCGCAAAGGAAAAGGCGCGCAGCTGGTATCGCGAACTCGGACCCCACGATGACTGGTGGGACGCGGTCTATGAGGATTTCGAGCGGGTCTGCGAAATCCTCGGCGTCCGGCTCAAGACCACGCCCGTCCGCCTGATGGGCGGCGGGACGCGGGCCAAGCCCTGCATCTGGTTCTCCGGCTTTTGCAGCCAGGGCGACGGAGCGTCGTTCGAAGGGTATCTCAGCCACGCCAAGGGCGCGGCCGCGCGCATCCGGGACTACGCCCCGAGCGACGCGACGCTGCACGGCATCGCCGACCGGCTGCAGGCCATCCAGCGCCGGAACTTCTACCAGCTCGCCGCCGAGGTCAGCCACCGCGGCCGCTACTACCACGAATACACCATGTTGATCGACGTCACGCGGGACAGCCCGACCTGGCAGCCGCCGACCGAAGACGCCGAGGAGATCGTGACCGAGGCGCTGCGTGATCTGGCCCGCTGGCTCTACCGCCAGCTTCAGGCTGAATACGACCATCTCACTTCAGACGAGGCCATCGAGGAGGGGATCATCGTGAACGAGTACACCTTCACCGAAGGAGGTCGCCGCTTCGGGTGAGACCGCACGGTTGAAAACTGTCAGAAACCTGCGCATTTTTCTGACAAAGGAGCGATCATGGAGCGCATGGCCGAGAGCATTATGAAGGTCGCGATGACGTTGCCGGAGGGGGTATCCTTGGCAGCGAAGGGCCTCTTGCACCTAGGCTCGCGCGCGGCGGTCGATCAGACGCTGTCGCGTCTGGCCACGCGCGGCGAGTTGATCCGGGCGGGACGCGGCATCTACATGCGCCCCGTTCAAACGCGCTTTGGTCCGCGCAGCCCCTCGACCGAACAAGCGATTGAGGCGCTCGCTGTGCAGCGGGGCGAGGCGATCGTGCCGAGCGGTGCTGCTGCGGCAAACGCTCTGGGCCTGATCACGCAGGTGCCGGTCAAGTCGGTTTACCTCACCTCCGGGCGAAGCCGTGTGCTGAACCTTGGCCGGCAAGCGGTCGAACTGCTTTATGCGCCGCGCTGGCAGTTGGCCCTTGGCAACAAGACCTCCGGCCAGGTTGTTCGGGCTCTTGCCTGGCTCGGGCCGGATGAGGCTCCCAAGGCCCTGCAAATCCTGCGATCCAAGCTCGCGGACACGGCAAAGACAGAACTGGTGTCTGCTGCGCCGCAGTTCCCGACTTGGCTGGCACGATTGGTTGGAGAGATAGTCCATGGCTGAGGCGTCAGTGCGCTTCAGCGCTTTGTCTGGTCCCCATTCCGAGGCGGGAGGCAAATTCAAGACAGTCAACCCAGGGGGCCAATGCTCACCCGCCTCGCGACGGCGCGGTGCACGATTCAGCCCAGAAGCTTCAGCAGGGCGTCGCGCTGCGCGGTGTGCTTTACGGGGTTGTCGCGCTTCAGCTTGCGCAGGTTGAGGAGTTTCCACTGCACGGCTGGCAGGTGAGCCGCCTGCGACCGGTCGATGGCCGCAAAGTCCGGCTCACCGTCTTGAAGTGTCAGGAGGAACTGCCTCGCCTTGGTATCGAGCCGCGATTGCACATCGGTGATTAATCTCAGGCGCGTCGCCAGAAGCGTATCGAGGGGGACAGGGGTTCTGGTCATGCCCTCGAATTCCCGCGCATAGGGTTGCCCGAGATCGATCAGGTTCGGATCGAGCAACTCATGCGCCGGGCGCGGCGAACTTGCGACATAGATCAGGAAGGTCTGGAAGAGCTCCTGCGTCAGGCCCTCGTGTTCGTAGAGTAGGGTGACGTCGTAGAGGTCGCGAGGATGCTGCCGGTCCAGGGCGGCGTGCAGCTTGCCAGCGAACAGGTCTTCGAACGAGACGATCTGCATTTCAGCATAGCCATAGGCATCCTCGACAGCGGCCGAGACGGTCCGGATTTCCGGGTCGTGGACGACGCCACGGGTGACGGGCGAGGTTTCGATCTTGATCTCGGCATTGCCGAGGCGCGCCAGCAGCCGCGTGGCCCCGCCACCGCCCCCTTGGATGCGTTGAGATTTCGCGCCGCGGATACCGGTTTCGATGGCAGCCGCGATGCGATCCATCGTGGCATTGATCTCGTCCAGGCTCTCGGCGCGTTCTTTGATTGGGAGGTAGGTCAGGTCGATATCGACCGACAACCGCGGCAAGTCCCGGTAAAAGAGGTTGATCGCCGTCCCACCCTTGAGCGCGAAGACGCTTTCGCCCGCGACATGAGGCAGGACGCGCACCAGGAGCGCGACTTGGGCTTCATAGGTCTCACGCGCCACTGTCGGCCTCCGGTTTCACGAAATCTTCCGGCACCATGATCCGGTAGCGCGGGTGGATCTTGCCGCCTTGAACCAAGGCTCTGTCGCCGCTGCCGAGGTCGAAGGCCTGCGGGTCGATCCGTTTGCGCCAGGGATGATCGTGGCGCTCAGCGAAAACGAAGAACAAGCGCCTGACCTTGATCTTGCGGCAGGCCTGCAGGAGATCGGAAAGCAGTTTCGGGCGCAGGGTCGTCAGGCTCTCGAAAACCATGTCAAGCGTGTGGAAGCTTTCATGGTCGGGCAACTCGTCCATGGCCTCAAGGATCGCGCGTTCCGGCGTCGACATCGTGAGACCCCAGTCCCATGGTTGGCCAGTCGTTTTGCCCTCGATCAAGCCCAGTTTCGGGTCGGCAAACAAGGATCGGGGGCGGGTTCTGATCTCGGCATCCATCGGCAGTTTCACCAGCCAGTTCGGGATACTGTCCCCATAGACCCAGACCGGAGAGCTTTCGCCGAGGCGCAGGTAATGGGCATGCCCCTGTTCGCCGAGCGCCGTGGTGGCGCCGACATGCAGGTCATGACCCATGATGTGCTGCGTGGAAAGGATGCAGGTCTTCCAGTCGATGCTGTTCGATGTCGGCGTGGCTGCGGTGCTGGGGAGCGGACGGCGGAAGACGCCTCGGGTGATGCGGTGCAGCCAGCCGCGCTTCACATAGTCACGGAAGCTCTCATAGGCGATGCCTTGGGAGACGAGCCATGCGGCATCGACCAGATACCCGGCGGGCACGGCATCGAGCAGCTTCTTCAGATTCTGTGACCTTGCGGCGTCCATGATACCTAAAGTGACAGATTTTCAAAGAGATATCTACAGATATCTTTGATCAGGATGCCTTTCCAGCGTTATGGACGCTCCAATATCACCATTTCCAAAGAACCGAGGGGTTAGCCCCAAGTGGAGGAAGATCTGAAGACGCTGGGTCGAGAGACGACTACGACTTGCGGTGGATGCCGAAGGTCGCAGCGGTTTACCTCCCGGCGTGCCGTCGGGACCAACCCTTGGTCCTTCGGACAGGAGTCTGACCGAGGCTGATGTCCCGAAGGGCCAGTCTGCCAACCTATAGGTTGGCAACGACGCTCGGTTTGCCAAGCCACGGTATGGCAGAAGCTCAGGAAGGCCGGAACCAGCAGAGCCAGCCGGTGCCGTGCTCACCTGTTCCCGTCGATCCACTTCGACATCAGCCCCTTGTCGCGGAAGCATTCCTCCGGGACGGCGCGCCGTTTGATCCGGGCGAGTTTCTCTGCGAAGGCCACCTGCTTGGACGTGGGCAGTCGGTCCATTTCGGAGACCGGCTTCAGCTGGGACTGCGCCTCGATCCAGGCGCTCAAGGACCGGCGGTCCTGCTGAACCTCCCAGGGCAGGAGGGTCTGGTTGCGCAGGGCGAGGGACCGCGCATAGGCGATCTGCTTGGGCGTTGCGGGCAAGGCGTATGTGGTGCTGTCCATCGGGAAACTCCCTTGCTGGCTTGGCCCTCAATATAGAACATAACAAGAACAAAATCAAGCCAGACAACCGGGACGCGTCGGTTCGAGAGGGAGAGATGGGCGGGCGAAGATCAGGCCTGAGGGTGCCCGAGAGAGGGCGTCCGGGCCTCATCCTGTCCCTCATTCCGGAGTTCCCCGATGACCTATCTCGCGCCTGTTGCGCCTCCCGTTCCTGTTCCATCTCGCGATCCTGCGCCCGCGATCTTCGCCGTGGCCGAGGCGCTGCAGCCCGACCTGGCGAAGGGCTTCCAGATCGACGCGCTGCGTCTTCGGCTTGAGATGGAGCGCGCCTTTGGCGGCTCCGATGCCGATGGCGCATGGGATTGGAAGCTCGCCTATGAGGCGGGTGAGGTGGCACTGGTCCTCTTCCTGCGGAAGTTCGGCCGCGCGCTTCTGGCCCGGGCGGGCTCACCTGCCGCGTTGCTGCCGATCCTCGCCAAGGTGGCGGGCCTTTTGCCCACGCACACGCGGCGCTCGGAGGAGATGGAGCGGTTCCAGCAATTCTCGACGCCGCTGCCCATGGGACTGGCTGCAATGGCAGCAGCGCAGATCACGCCCCGTGACCTCGTCCTCGAGCCTTCGGCCGGGACCGGGCTTCTGGCGATCCTCGCGGAGATCGCGGGCGGCAGCCTCGCGCTGAACGAGCTCGCCGACACGCGCGCCGATCTTCTCCGCCACCTATTCCCGGGGCGTCCCGTCACTACCTTCGACGCAGCACAAATCGACGATCATCTGGACGCGGGCTTGCGCCCGAGCGTCGTCCTGATGAACCCTCCGTTTTCGGCGGTAGCCCATGTCGATGGTCGGACGACCGAGGCGACGGCCCGGCATTTGCGCTCGGCGCTTGCCCGGCTGGCCCCCGGTGGTCGGCTGGTCGCTGTCACAGGGGCCAGCTTCGCGCCCGAAGCGCCCGCCTGGGCGGAAACCTTCGACCGCCTCACCGAGGCTGCGCATCTGGTGTTCACCGGCGCCATCTCCGGTGCCGCATTCGCCAAGCACGGCACCAGCTTCGAGACCCGGATCTCGGTCTTCGACAAGTGCCGTGGCGGGGAGCGGGGTGGCATTACCGCTGATCTGGCACGCTCCATCTCGCCGGATGTGGCGCAACTCCTCGCTCGGATCGTGGCCGAGGTCCCACCGCGCCTCGCGTTGGATGCGGGCGCCGTCGCTCAATCGCAGCTCGCTTCCCCTTTCCGGGGACTTCCGCCCCGTGCGTCCGGTCCTGCCGCTCGACCCTTGCGTTCGACGGCAGCGGCCAATGTGGACGTGCATGTCGCCACGCCGGATACGGAGGATCTGTCCTATACCTTGCGCGAGGCCGCGGACGATCTCGGCGCTGCCCGCCTGTCGGACGCGATCTACGAGACCTTCCGCCTGCAGGCGATTGACATCCCCGGCGCGGCCCCGCACCCCACCAAGCTGGTGCAGTCGGCGGCCATGGCTTCGGTCGCGCCCCCGAAACCCTCCTACCGCCCGAAACTCCCCGCCGCCGTGCTGCGCAACGGTCTGCTCTCCGATGCGCAAATCGAGACCGTGATCTACGCGGGCGAAGCGCATGACGCCTATCTCGCCGGCTCGTGGACCGTCGATGACACCGGTGACATGGTCTCGGCCGCGCCCGACGATGCCGCGGACGCGGTCCGCTTCCGCAAGGGCTTCTTCCTCGGAGATGGCACCGGAGCGGGCAAGGGCCGCCAGTCGGCCGGGATCCTGCTCGACAACTGGGCGCAAGGTCGTCGCAAGGCGCTCTGGATTTCGAAGAGTGACAAGCTGCTGGAGGACGCGCAGCGCGACTGGTCGGCCCTTGGCCAGGAGCGCCTGTTGGTCACGCCGCTCTCTCGCTTTGCCCAAGGCCGCGACATCCCGCTGACCGAGGGCATTCTCTTCACCACCTATGCGACGCTCCGATCGGAAGAACGCGGCGCCAAGAAGTCCCGGGTCGACCAGATCGTCGACTGGCTGGGGGCGGATTTCGACGGGGTGATCCTTTTCGATGAAAGCCATGCCATGGCCAACGCTGCAGGGTCCAAGGGCGAGCGCGGTGACACGGAAGCCTCGCAGCAGGGCAGGGCGGGCCTGCGACTGCAGCACAAGCTTCCCAATGCCCGCGTGGTCTATGTCTCGGCCACCGGCGCGACGACGGTCCACAATCTCGCCTATGCGCAACGCCTCGGGCTTTGGGGCGGCGAAGATTTCCCCTTCGCGACGCGGGTCGAATTCGTGCAAGCCATCGAGGCGGGTGGGGTCGCGGCGATGGAGGTCCTCGCCCGCGACCTGCGGTCCCTCGGCCTCTACACTGCCCGCTCGCTCTCCTATGACGGCGTCGAGTACGAGATGCTGGAACATGCGCTGACCCCCGAGCAGCGCGGCATCTACGATGCCTATGCCGGGGCCTTCGTGATCATCCACAACAATCTCGCCGCCGCGATGGAGGCTGCCAACATCACTGGCGAATCCGGCGGCACGCTGAACCGCCAGGCCAAATCCGCCGCACGCTCGGCCTTCGAATCCGCCAAGCAGCGTTTCTTCGGCCATCTCCTGACCTCCATGAAAACCCCCACACTGATCGCCAGCATCGAAGCCGATCTCGCGGCTGGCCATGCAGCGGTGATCCAGATCGTCTCGACGGGCGAGGCGCTGATGGAACGCCGCCTGTCGGAGATCCCGACCGAGGAGTGGAACGACATCCGCGTCGATATCACCCCGCGGGAATATGTCCTCGATTACCTCGCCCATTCCTTCCCGGTGCAGCTCTACGAGCCCTTCACTGACAGCGAGGGCAATCTGTCCTCGCGCCCCGTCATGCGCGATGGCCAGCCGGTCGAATGCCGCGAGGCCGCCCGCCGGCGCGACGCGCTGATCGAGAAGCTGGCCGCACTGCCGCCCGTCCCGGGCGCGCTCGACCAGATCGTCCAACGCTTCGGCACCGATCTCGTGGCCGAAGTCACGGGCCGGTCGCGCCGCATCGTGCGCAAGGGCGAGGGCGCAGGCGCTCGGCTTGTCGTGGAAAGTCGTGCAGGTTCCGCCAACCTCGCGGAAACGGCCGCCTTCATGGATGACCAGAAAAGCATCCTGATCTTCTCGGATGCCGGGGGCACCGGGCGCAGCTATCACGCCGACCTGGGTGCAAAGAACCAGCGCTTGCGCGTCCACTACCTGCTCGAGCCGGGCTGGAAGGCCGACGCGGCGATCCAGGGTCTTGGCCGCACCAACCGCACCAATCAGGCGCAGCCGCCGCTGTTCCGGCCGGTGGCCACCGATGTGAAGGCGGAGAAGCGGTTCCTCTCGACCATCGCGCGCCGCCTCGACACGCTCGGGGCGATCACGCGGGGCCAGCGCCAAACCGGCGGGCAGGGGCTGTTCCGGCCGGAGGACAACCTCGAGTCGCCTTACGCCCGCGACGCACTGCGCCAACTCTACCGCCGCATCTATCGCGGCGATGTGGCTGGCTGTTCGCTCGGTGCCTTCGAGGATGCAACGGGCCTCAGCCTGACCGATGACAACGGTCTGAAGGACGACCTGCCGCCCATCACGACCTTCCTCAATCGGCTTCTGGCACTGACGATCCACATGCAGGCCGTGCTCTTCTCGGCCTTCGAGGAATTGCTCGATCAGCGGATCGAGGGGGCCATCGCGGCCGGGGTCTATGACCTTGGGCTCGAGACGCTGCGGGCAGAGAGCTTCCGCGTTATAGATGCGCGTGTCATCTACACCCACCCGGCCTCCGGCGCGGAAACCCAGCTTCTGACCATCGCAGAGAAACGCCGCAACACGCCGACCTCGCTCGCGGATGCGCTCGACTGGCTCGACGACTCGAAGGCACGCCTGCTGGTCAACAGCCGTTCAAGCCGCGCTGCGGTGCAGGTGCCTGCCACCAGCCTGATGCTGGACGATGGGACCATCGAGCCACGCCTGCGGCTGGTCCGCCCGACAGAGGCGAGCACCGTCCCAGCCCGGATGATGGAGGACACCCACTGGCTGGAGGCCGACCGAGCAGCTTTCGCCGCTGCTTGGACGGCTGAACTGGCCGAGGTGCCGGAGTTCTCGGAAGCCACGCTCCACATCGTGGCGGGCCTTCTCCTGCCGATCTGGAAGCAACTCCCCCAGGACGAAACCCGCGTCTACCGGCTGCAGACCGATGACGGTCAGCGCATCATCGGCCGCCGAGTCTCGCCCGCCTGGGTCGCGACCACGCTGGCAGACGACGGCCCGAAGCTTACGGCTGCTGAGGTCCATGCCCTCGTTCTCGAGGGCAAGACCGTCGTGCGTCTGGCCGAGGGGATGAAGTTGCATCGCTCCCGCGTCATGGGCGTGAACCGGATCGAGCTTTCGGGCTTCACGGAAGCTCATAAGGATCGCCTCAAGGCGGATGGCTTCTTTTCGGAAATCATCGCGTGGAAGCTGCGGCTGTTCTGCCCCACCGATCCTTCCGGGATCGCGGTCCTCAAGCGGCTGCTTGCGCGTTTTGCGGTCTCTGGTCTACACGCACGCATTGGTTGAATTGTGTGATCATGTCATTGGAAACAGAAGACCTCTTGCGTGAGCTTTCGTCCCATGCCGAAAGTGTTTGTCGTCATTACCTTCCCGCTGGACGGCGGGAAGGCTCCTACTGGATCGTTGGCGATCTGCAGAACAATCCCGGTCGATCGCTGTTCGTGCGGTTGACCGGCCCCACATCGGGGCCGGGTGCCGCCGGCAAGTTCACCGATGGCGCGACCGGTGAACATGGTGATCTCCTCGATATCATCCGCGAGCGCACCGGGATCTCCCGCTTTCCCGACCTTCTCGCCGAGGCGCGAGCGCATCTTGGCCGTCCGGCGCCGGTTCTCCAGGATGGTCCTTCCCCGAGAAAATCAAAATCCCCCGGCGGCACGCCAGAGGCAGCGGCGCACTTGTTTGCGGCCTCGGTGCCGGTCGCAGGCACGCTTGCGGAAACCTATCTCCGCTCTCGGGGCATCACCCTTGGTGGCAGTGTGAGCGCCTTTCGCTTCCACCCGAAGTGCTGGCATCGGGATGAGGGCCAGACCAAGAGCATTCCCCGACCAGCGCTGATCGCTGCGGTCACCGATGGGGCAGGGGCCTTGCAGGGTGTGCATCGCACTTGGCTTGCACCTGACGGCCAAGGCAAGGCGGCAGTCGAGACGCAGCGGCGGGCCATGGGTCACCTTCTGGGCAATGCCGTCAGGTTGACGCTGTGTGATGACATCCTCGTTGTCGGCGAAGGCATCGAGACCATGCTCTCCGTGCGTGAAGCTGCCCCCGGCCTTCCCGTCTGGGCCGCCCTCTCATCGGGTCACCTCGGAGCCGTCCTGCTGCCGGAGGGGTTGCGGCGCCTCTACATCGCCATCGACCGCGATCCGGCGGGGCAGCGCGCAGCGGAAAGGTTGAGCGCCAGAGCCACCGAGGTCGGGATTGCAGCCCATGTGCTCGAGCCACGGCTCGGAGACTTCAACGACGATCTTCGGGCAGACGGACCGGCGGAGCTGCGTCAGCATCTTGCAAAACAGATCGGTCCTGAAGATCTGCAGCGCCTGGATATCTGAGCTACCTCGGGCAAGCGGCAGTTCAGGACAATGGGGCAGGGGGGAACGGACCCATCGCAGGTTTGGACCGTCATCCCTTGCCTCTTCCCGGGCAATCTCATCCACCCGTCACCCACACGGCCTTCAAGAGATGGGCAGGCGGCCGTCAAAGGGGCCGCCCCTTCAAGGACGGGGGGCGACTGATTTCCGCCGGCGGCAGAGCCGCCTTTGCATCGCGAGGCAAATCAGCCGCCCCCCGTCCTCCTCCACATGCGTTCCGGCCCCGAAAGGGGGTGAAGGGGCGTCCCCTCCCACGGCTTTCGCAGCCCATGAAGGCCGCACGGGTTGTCGCGCGGACGAGACAGGCCCGGAGGCAAGAAGAAGATGACGTTCCAGACCCGCGACGACGCTTACGAACCCGCCCACACCGCATCCCAGACCGCCCATGCGCTCGAGGAGCTTCAGCTCTACGGCTACCGCCCCTTTGAAGACGAGCCCGATCCGCGCCCGATGCCGGATGGGCAGCGCGTTGCCGTCGCCGTCGCCGACATCTTCGACGCTCTCGTCGCCAGCCTCGCCGACACCCGGATGGAACCCGACCTCGAAGAAGTGCTCTGGGGCCAGGTCAACCTCTTCCACCGCGCCACCGCCCGGATCGAGCGGTCGCTCGACGACAACGAGCAGGCGCAGCGCCGCCTCCAGCGCGAGCAGGACGGCTCTGAGGTGAAATCGACCGAACTCGAGCGCCTGACGGCCGAGGGCCTGACCCTCACCGAACGGCGGAACTGCATGGACATGATGCGCGATCACGCCGCCTCCGAGTTCTGGCATCATACGGGCTCGACCTGGCGGCCCCGCACCGGCTCAAAGGTGAACCATCAGCACCTGACTGCAGCCCTGATCGACAGCCGCGACTTCCTCGCCGCCAAGCGCCGCGCGGAGACCGAGGTGATGCTCCCCGCAGGCCCCAAGGTCGCCCTCACCGGCGGGACCGACTTCAACGATCACCGCCTGATCTGGGGCAAGCTCGACCAGGTCCGGACCAAGTATCCCGACATGGTCCTTCTGCACGGTGGAAGCCCCAAGGGCGCCGAACTCATCGCCGCCAAATGGGCAGAGGCCCGCGGCGTGACACAGGTGGCCTTCAAACCTGACTGGACCAAGCACGCCAAGGCCGCCCCCTTTAAGCGCAACGACGCGATGCTGGAGGTCCTGCCTGTGGGCGTCCTCGTCTTCCCGGGCAATGGCATCCAAGAGAATCTCGCCGACAAAGCCAAGAAGCTCGGTATCCCGGTCATGAAGTTCGAGAAGGGGGCGTGAGCCCCCTTTCCCCTCGCGGGGAAATCGAGGTGGAAGCGCAGGTGCCCACCTGATATTGTGGTATAGATCTCATCCGATCACTACATGTACCACAGTCCGATCCAGCTCGATGTCTTCCCGACCGTTGTGCAGCTGCGCCGGATTGATCCGGCGCGCAACATGCGTCGCTTCTATCGGCTGAGCGTGCAAAGTGACCTCTTCGGTCGCGCGAGCCTCGTGCGCGAATGGGGCCGGATCGGCTTTCGGGGGCAGATGATGCCTGATGAAGGCAAGGCCGTCACGGCTTTGATGAAGCTGGCAGCAGCGAAGAAGCGGCGCGGGTACGTCGACTGACAACAGCAGTTGCCGAGATAGCGACCCAGCTTACGCCATCTTCTTTTCGAGCTTGTCCTTGCGATCTGGCCAATCGGGGAGGACCCTACCCAAGAGCTCAAAGAACTCCGGGCCATGATGCGGGACAGCAATGTGACAAAGTTCGTGGGTAATCACGTAGTCTATGGAGTCTACGGAAGCTTCAATCAGCCTGCGATTGAGCATGAGGCGCGAAGAAGGTGACATCGACCCCCATCTTTGCTGAAGTTGACGCACAATCAGTCCTTTAGGCCGAAATTCTTCGGGTACAGGGAACCGAAGCAAGTTTACCTCGAGACGTTCTGCGAATTTGTTTTGAGCCTTTTCCCGATACCACGCCTCTACGAGCTCGCGTGTGACTTCGGGTCGTTCGGGCCTGTGCGTTTGGACCACGATGAAGCCACGGACGAGTTTCACCGTCGCTTGAACGTGCGGCACTATTTTCAGCCGATATTGGCGCCCGAGATAAAGATGGGTCTCGCCCGCCACATACTGGCGATCCGGGGTGCGCGGCAGGAACTGGATGAAATACCGCTGTTGGCGCCGGATCCACGCGGCGCGCTTACGCACTTTCTCCTCGATAGCCGCCAGCTGGGCATCCCGTGGCGCAGCGACCACAACAGAGGCATCTGGCTCTACGGCGATTTCCAGCGTCGTCCGGTCTCGGCGCACGATTGCGAAATCGATCTGGTGCTCACCATATCGGACGCTGTGTCGTTCCGCTTTCATCCAGGAAACCGTGCTCGGGCCAGGTCCATGATCTTGAGTTCGAGATCATCCATCACCTCGAGGGTCAGTTCGATGCCCAGCTCATCGCGAAGGACATCAAAGAAGTAATCGTCAATGGCGTTGCGCATCTTGTTCTGAGCGATGTCGTTGGACCAGACGTCGACGATATGATGGGACTTGATGATGTCGATGATCGTGAGCGCAATGGCGGCAACCTCATCTGCCACAATCGGATTGCCGTCGTCGGTCGCGAGCACGCCTTCAAGGATGCCGAAGAACGCCTGCCCATCGTCGTTACCCTTAATCGCATCCGGCACCTCGCGCCCCCGCTCCTTGCGCGCTACCTTGCTCGCGAGATCGACAACATTCTTGAGGTAGTCCCGTTCGGAAATCCGCTTGGCCCGATAGTCGCGGATGGTTTCCTCCAGCAGTTCCGAGAAACTGCGGTAGAAGGTCGGGTCCTCGTCCATCTTTTCGGTTATGGTCCGGCGCGTCGCGCTGGCGATCCGGTCCGCCCTCGACGCTTCGGAGACGCCCGTCTCCTCCATTACCGCTTTCAGCGCGTCCGGGTCGTTGATGTTGACCATTTCGATGATCGTCTCGGCCGGCATGGCAACCACATGGTCGTCGAGCAGCTTCTGGATCTTCGGCTCGAACTCCTTGACGTCGACGGTCTCTTGGTAGCGCAGCTGGACCGAGCGCCGCAGCTCGGAGAACTGCTTCCAGTCCTTCTTCATGGCATTGATCTTCGCCTCGTCGAAGACGTCGAAGAGCTTGTCCGACGACAGCGAGATGTGGAGGCAGCGGCTGAACGCCTTCAGTCGTTCATAGAACTCTTGCCGGATCGCCTCGTCGGCGACGAACTGTTCGAACTGCTCCATGTCCTTTTTGTTCTTGACCGGCTTGAAAAGGTCCCAGAGCTGATCGTGCAGCTGGGGCAGCTTCCTGATTTCTTCCCGTACATCGTGGACTGTGCCGGCGAGATCGGCGGCGTCGAAGCCCTCGAAGGCGCTGTAGGTCGTCAGCGCCGTGTCGAGTTCTCCAAGTAGCCCCTCGTAGTCTATGATGAAGCCGAACTGCTTCTCGGTCGCGCCTTCTTCGTAGAGCCTGTTCACGCGAGCGATCGCCTGCAGTAGATTATGTTCGCGCAGCGACTTGCACACATAGAGCACGGTATTGCGCGGGGCATCGAACCCGGTCAGCAGCTTCGACACGACGATGAGGATCTCTGGACCGCCCGACCCCTTGAATGCATCGATGATCTGCCGGGTGTATTCGTCCTCGGTCTTGTACCGGGCCATCATCCGCGCCCAGAACCCGCGCACGAGGTCCTTCGATTCCTTGTCGACCTCTTCGTTGCCCTCGTTGTCATCGGGCGGCGAGATAACGATTTCGCTGGTGACGTGCCCAATCTCGTCGAGCACCTCCTTGAAGCGGACGGCCGCTGCCTTGGACGGCGCCACAAGCTGCGCCTTGAATCCCGTGCCTTGCCAGTGCTGGCGAAAGTGCTCCGAGATATCGAAGGCTTTCGCTCGGATCGCCTGGCCCGTCTTTGAGAGCGCGTCCATCCGGGAAAACTTGCGCTTCAGGTCGGCCTTCTGGCTGGGGGTCAAGCCCTCGCTGATCTTGTCGAACCACTTGTCGATCACGCCGCCATGGACCTGCTGCTCGACAAGCCGTCCCTCATAGAGGAGCGGCACAACGGCCCCGTCGGCGACAGCCTCGTCGATCGCGTATTTGTGGATCAGGCCGCCGAAGGTCGAGAGCGTATTCTTCTCCTTCTTCAGGAGTGGCGTTCCGGTGAAGCCGAGATAGCAGGCCTTCGGCAGCAGCCGGCGCATCCGTGTGGCGAACTGGCTATGACCGCCATAGCGGCCGGTCTGCGAGCGATGGCTCTCGTCGACCAGGACGAAAACGTTGGCATCCTCGTCGACGTCCTCGGCGGCTTTGGCTGCCGTATCGAACTTGTTGATGATGGTCGTCACGAGTGGTGTCCGGTTTCGGATCAGCTCGATCAGATGGGCGCCGCTGGTCGCCCGCACGGGTTCCAGCTCGCAGGACTTGAACGTGTCCTTGATCTGCTTGTCGAGATCGTCGCGGTCGGTGACGATCAGAATGCGCGGATTGGGGATGGCCTTGTCGAGCGCGAGAGAGCGCCCCAGCATCACCATAGTCAGCGACTTGCCCGACCCTTGAGTGTGCCAGATCACGCCGCCCTTGCGGCGACCGTCCAGATTGTACTGGCGGACGCGTTCGACAGCCTTCCGGATGCCGAAGAACTGCTGATGGCGCGCGACCTTGCGTGCGCCGCCATCGAACACGGTGAAGCGACGGATCAGGTCCAACAGGCGTTCCGGTCGGCACATCGCATGGATTGCTCGGTCCTGCGCCGTGATCGCTCGTGCACCCTCGGCGGCTAAGGCATCAAAATGCGCGCGTGCAAAAGCGAAGTCGCCAGAGAAGACCGAGTCGGCCTCCGTCGCGGTGAGCGGCCGATTGGCAAGCGGATCGATGATCTCGTCCCTGTCTTCCTCGTCGCGCCACGTCTGCCAGAACTGCCGCGGCGTGCCCACAGTGGCGTAGCGCGCCTCGACACGGTTCATCACCATGAGAAGCTGCGCGAAGTGGAACAGCTGCGGGATGTTGTCTTCGTTCTGGTAGCCGATCAGTTGACTACCGGCCTTCTTAAGGCTCTCGGTCGGTCGCTTGTTCTCGATCACGAGGAACGGGATGCCGTTCACGTAAGCGACGATGTCGCACCGCTTGGTCTGGGTGCTGGCCGTCCGCTCGACGGAGACTTCGGCCGTGACGTGATAGACGTTGTTCGCAGGCTGCTCCCAATCGACGTAGCGGAACGAATAGGACTTCGAGTCCCCCTGGATCGTCTTGGTGATGGTCGTGCCGAGGATGAGAGTATCGTAGATGTCTTGGTTGGTCCCGCGCAGGCCCTTCTGCCGGTCCGGCGTGGGCTTCAGCCGTCGGATGGCTTCGTGCGCATCCTCGAGGTCAAACGGATACTCCCGTCCACGATGGGTGAAGCTGTTGATCCGCAGAAGCTGGTCCGCAAGGACGTCATCGAGCACCACGTTGCGCAAACGACCGCCGCGCAGGCGCACCGCATCGGCCTGAGACAGGGGCGTGAACCCCAACGCCACTAGGAGCTGCAGGGCGGGGATCTGGGACTGATGCTTCTCGGCGGCGTCGAAGGTCATTGCGGACCTTCCGAAAACAGCCCGGACAGAGCCGCGCGTGCCGCGATCGCGTTGATGTTTGCCTTGATGACGCGGTCCAGTTCACTACCGTCAGTGTAGATCGCAGGCACAGCGCAGTGCACCCGACCATCTTTGATGTAGTTGTCGGCCTTGCCGCGCGCGCCCTTGGTGTGCGGCTTGAAAACCGCCACAGAAAGTCCGCCCTGTTCCTTCACCAGTCGAAAGCACGGAATGTCGGTCGAGCCGTCGCCGATGAACACCATGTTCTCGAAGGGCACGGGCCTGTCACGCTTCTCGACGAACTGGTTGACCTTGCTGTTGTCGCTCAGGTCGAAGGCGCCCTTGTTGATGCGGAACAGATACTGCGTCTTGGTGGTGTAATTGACAGCAAGCGCCGGCCACGCGGCAACGCCATTCTGGTCGAACATAAACTTTGACGCATAAACTTGGGCGAACTTGGCGGCGATAGGCGTCCCGGCGAAGATTTCAGCGTTCCCTGACGAAACGAGATAGTGGGTGACGCGCACTCCCTGCGCCCTGCCATAGCCAGTGATGCGGTCGAACCAGTCCTCGACCCCCTCGAACAGCTGGATCGCCTTGCCCCGCGCCTTGAAATCGTCGCGCCTCACCGGAACGCCGGCGGCAGCGGCCTTGCGCAGCATCAGGTTCATGTAGACGAGCACTTCGTCGGCCTGATGCTCCTTCGTAAGGCGCTTCACTTCGGCCCAGAAAGCCTTTGGTTTCATGCCGATGTCGGGCAGGAACTGGTGTTCCTGCATGTTTCCATCCGCCAGCGTGCCGTCGAAGTCATAGGCGATCGCCATTTCGATGTGTTTCTTAGCCATTGCGATCACCTCTTGATTTCACGTCATTTATTGGATGGTCTGCAGCGCGGAGGAAAAGACTGAGCAGCTTAAGCTTTTCGAGCAACTCGTCGAACGTCACGATCTCCACGTCTTTTGAATTCCGTCGGAAAATCTCAAAGGACTTCTTCCTGTCGTCACCCTCGGGCGTTTTTCCGATTACGAGGCAGCAGTGAACGGCATAGGACTCGAGGTCCGAGATGCGTGAGTTATGCTTGATCTGCGCGATATGGCTCTGGAACTGATACTTCTGATCTAGCGCCTGATTGATTGATCCGGAGAGGTCGGACGACGGTGTGTAAACTCCATCCCGAAACGGTGTCTTGTTGAGAACTGCGGTCTGCGGCGTCTTGATCTCGAAGATCGTGGTATTGTTGGTGAGGCTGTTCTTCACCAGAAAGTCGGTGATCTTCTCGCCATCACCAGACAGTTTCCGTCCACCAACAGATGCCTGGCCGCGCACCTTTATGATGGGATAACCGAAAGCCATGTTCAGGATGAACGGGTTCTCATTGAAGAAGTCTTGCCAGCGATCTTCGACGAGCGTCTCGCTAAGCATTACTTCGTATCGCTTGATCAGTGCTTCCAGCGTAACCAGCTCGATGTCGCCCCTCAGCTTGGCAAGCTTTTCAGGCTGGTCCTCGGCAATGTCGGCGGCGTGATTGGTCAGTGCGCCAATTACGGCATTCTGATCATCTTCAGAGAGCTCTGTTTTGCCCTGAGCAAAGGTGGTGAACAGCTTTCGGTACGGGTGCCGCCCAACTTTGGGGTCAAGCTTTGCCACACCAAGCCGCTCGGCCAGAATGTTGTGGGCTGCCGTCCCCTTGACGGAGCGAGCGGCGGTCTGAACCAGACTGTCGATGCTGTTCATTGCGCGTCGGGCCAGTTCGAAGTCCTGTTTCGAAATGAAGAAAAGCTTCTCGTTCGAAGCAGGGCCCGTCTTTTCTTTGCCACTGATCACGAGCTCAGTGCAGTCCGACAATGCTTCGACAGCGTCAATGATGAACCGGTATGGCTTTGCAAGGCCAAGCCCGTATGCATAGTCCTTTGTGAAAGCTGATGGCAGGTCTTCAAGCATTTCCACTACGGCGTCGGGCGTGGTGGGCACGCTGCCCCCCGGCGCGAAAAACTCATCGTAGCCCGGCACCACTAAATTCGTGTCGGCGATAGTGATCCGCTCCACTTGGCGATATTTCGGTTTCAGGAAGTCGGGTTTGTCGCCAAAAGTCCCGATCGGGTAGATAGTCAGGTACCGGTCTTGCCCGTTGATATCCAACAGCTTGGTTCGGTGCGCTTTTGCCTGTTTCGGATCAAGCCTGGCGGCCTGAAGGCTCCACTCGGGCGGGACGAAGTACACGCAGACAAAGTTAGGGTGATATTCCTCGATCTCGAGGGTGCCATCACGCACAGGGTCGCGCTGTCGAACTGAGATGGCCATCAATCAGCCTCCACCTTCACGCGCCATTCACCCGTCAGCAGCTTCTGCATCAGGCCGCGTTTCTGGCGAGTGAGGGCTTCGATTTCCGCCTCAATGGCGGTGAGTTCGTCCTGCGATGCTTCCACTACCGCAGCGATGGCGGCCTGTTCGGCAGGGTCCATCGGCAGGTTCAGCTTGCCTTCCAGGAAACGTCGATTGGTGATCGCGATGGTGTTCTTGGCGCCCTTCTGAACCAGCGGGTGAAGGTAGTTTCGAACGGCGATCGGGGACCCGAATAGAGCATCGAGGATGACGCCGAGCGCGCGGGTCGCGGGAGTGAACACCCCGTAGAGCGGCGACACGATCACCTCTGCCGAGATTTTGCTCTGCTTGATGATGCCGAGCGGGAAGTCTCCGGTCGGGCTCTTGGTGTAGACGATGTCGCCCGGTAGAACGCGGTTGTAGTGACCGGTGTCGGCGGCGGCGAAGGACCGGCCGAGGTGCTCGATCTGATTGATCAAGCCCTTGTGGACCGACACGGAAAAGACTTCCTCCGCGCCGGTGCCTTGCAGGCCGTGTTCGGTCAACACCTCGCCGAGCGCGACTTCGCGCCATTCGCCCGTGTAACTAGGCAGCCGCGTGCGACCCGTGAACAGATGAGTGCGCATCCAGATGCGACGTTGAAGATTCGCCGCCCGCAGCGCCTCCAGCTTCTCGATGGCCGCGTCCCATGTCCGCAGGATTTCGGCGATCTTGCGCTGTTCGCTGAGTGGAGGGAATGGAAGCTCGAGCTCGGCGAAGCGCGAGACGCCAAGATGTGCAATCGAGTTAGTCTTGACAGCGATCCTCGAAAAAATGCCGATGGCTTGGCAGTAGCGGAACAGTTGAATCGCAAAGTTGGCGTCTGTCTGCGGGCCAGCGCGATAACGGATCAACGTATTCTGGAAGCAGCAATCTTCCGGCCCGTCGGCGTACATTGCGCAACGCCCAACTAGTTCCACGCTTTGCCCCTCATTCAGGAGGATATCTCCGGGCCTGAGGCGGAAGGTTTCAATCTCCCGCTGCTTAAAGGGCATTTCGTTGATGTCGCTGAAGTCGATATAGCCATCGAACACGTTTGCCACACGAAGATATGGGACAACTCGTCCTTCGATCATGTGAGGGGACCGCTGGCGTCCTCCTTGCACTTCACCGGTGGCCGCCACAGGCATCATCGGGAACCGTCTATTCATTGTAGTCACCCGGCTTTCGCCCCTTCGCAGCCTTTTCCATCTCCTCCAACTGCGCGATGTCCGCTTCATCCGCCGCCAGTGCCTCGGCGGCGCGGCGGTTGGCGTCGAACACCTCGAACCGCTCGACGGCCAGCTTCTGCGCCACGTCCATCCGCAGCCGCCCCGCATGGGTCAGCACGTCGCGTTCGTTGAAGGACAGGAAAGCGTCAAGCTTGTCGGCCCATTCGGCCATGGCGACCGGGCGGCGGCGCCTCGCCTGGTCCTCGGCATAGTCGAGATACATCACGACGATGCGGTTGAGTTCCTCGACCTCCTCGGCTTTCAGGTAGTTCTTGGCGGTGCCGACATCGCCCTTGCGTACGACTGTGCCTTTCCAGCTGGTCAGGCCCATGTTGGGGGCGCTCGGATCGCTGCGGTTCTCGATCAGTTCGGCGGCCGTCTTTCCCGTGACCGCCCACAGCATCTTGTTCTGCACCTTCTTGAAGAAGGCCTGCGCCTGCTCGGACGTCTTGTCGTAATCGATGGCGGTCGTGTAGAGGTCGCGGACCTTCTGGTAGAAGCGCTTCTCCGAGGCGCGGATATCCCGGATGCGGGCAAGCCACTCGTCGAAATAGTCCCATTGCTCGGCTTGCTTCAGCCGGGCATCGTCCATGGCGAAGCCCTTGACCAGATATTCACGCAGGACAGTGGTGGCCCAACGGCGGAACTGGGTGCCGCGCGTCGAGCGGACCCGGTAGCCTACCGACAGGATGACATCGAGGTTGTAGGTGTCGACCTCGCGTTCGACCTGCCTGGCGCCCTCGGTTTGAACTATCCGGAATTTCCGGATAGTTGCTCCCGGATCGCACTCACCCTCGGCGAAAACGTTGCGGATGTGCTCGTTCACGGTGCGCACGTCCTTGTCGAACAGCTCCGCGATTTCCCGCTGGCTCAGCCAAACGGTGCCGTCCACGGCCCGCAGGCCGATCGTCGCAGTGCCGTCCTCGGTGCTGTAAAGGATCAGCTCGCCCTCAGACATCGACGCCCAGCTCCTTCAGGTAGCCAGCCATCTTGCTCCGCACCTCGGTCAGCTCGGCCTCTATGGTGTTGATCTGCTTCTGCAATGCGGCCACGTCGATTTCCTCCTCCGGCTCGAAGGTGTCGACGTAGCGGGGGATGTTGAGGTTGAATTCGTTCTCGGCGATCTCTTCGGGGCTGGCGCGGTGCGAGTACTTCTCGATCTCCTCCCGCGCAGCGTAGGTTTCCAGCACCTTGTTGATATGCGCCTCGTCCATCACGTTCTGGGTCTTGCCCGGCGTGAACTCTTTGCTGGCGTCGATGAACAGCACATCGCGCCGGCCCTCGTTGGCGCCGCCCTGTTCGCGAGAGCGGTCGAAGACGAGGATGGCCACCGGAATGCCCGTGGTCGTGAACAGGTTGGCGGGCAGGCCCACCACTGCGTCGAGCAGGTTTTCTTCGATCAGCGCCTGGCGGATGCGCCCCTCGGCCCCACCCCTGAACAGCACGCCATGCGGAACGATGACGGCCACCCGGCCACTCTGGCGCTTGGCGATCTCGATCATGTGGGTGATGAAGCCATAATCGCCCTTGGACTTCGGCGGGATGCCGCGCCAGTAACGCTTGAACTGGTCGGTATCCGCGTTCTCCGCACCCCACTTGTCGAGGCTGAACGGCGGATTGGCGACCACCACGTCGAACTTCATCAGGTGGTCGCCCTCGACCAGTGCGGGGCTGTTGAGTGTGTCGCACCATTCGATGCGCGCGGCGTCCTTCGCGTGGAGGAACATGTTCATCCGCGCCAGCGCCCAGGTCGCGCCGTTCACTTCCTGGCCGTAGAGGGCGAAGTTCTCCGATCCGACTTCCTCGGCCGCACGAATCAGCAGCGACCCGGACCCGCAGGCCGGGTCACAGATCGTGTCACCCGGCTTCGGGGCCGCAAGTTTGGCCAGCAGACGGGAGACGGCGGAGGGCGTGTAGAATTCGCCAGCTTTCTTGCCCGCGTCGGAGGCAAAGCGCGAGATCAGGTAGATGTAGCACTCCCCGATGATGTCTTCGGTCACGCGGCTCGGGCGCAGGTCGAGCGCAGGCTTGGCAAAATCCTCCAGTACGTTCTTCAAGCGCCGGTTGCGGTCCTTGACGCGCCCGAGGTTAGCTTCGGAGTTGAAGTCGATGTTGCGGAACACGCCTTCGAGCTTGGCGCGGTTGGCATCCTCGATCCGTTCCAGCGCGATGTTGATCCGCTCGCCGATATTGGGTTCGTTCCGGGACTCGTAGAGGTCGTAGAAGCTGGCGCCTTCGGGAAGGACGAAACGTTCGCGCTCCAGCCTGCGACGGATCCGGGTTTCATCCTCGCCATACTGTTTGCGATAGATTTGGAGGTGATCATTCCAGTGGTCAGAGATGTACTTCAGGAACAACATCACGAGGATGTAGTCCTTGTATTGACCGGCATCGACGACGCCCCGGAATGTGTCGCAAGCAGCCCAAGCCGTCTGGTTGACCTGTTGCTGCGTGAGTTGGTCGGTCATCTAGACGCCCTTTCTTGCAATGTTGCGGGTCGAAGCTTGTTCGCTCGTTCACCGAGGATCAGGCTCAGCATTTTTCTGCGTTTTTCAGCGACTAGTATGGCTAGCGCCCGTTCCTGTTCAGCAAGTGCATCGATCGCCACGATCTTTTCCTGTGTTCCGATGTCGGGAATCTCAAGGGCTAGGTCGTCGAGGCTAGATCTGGGGATCATCCGGATGTTTGTGCCACGCGCTGCTAAATCAAAGTGGCGTTGCGCAGGCGGCTGATTGATGGCCCATGCTAAATACTCCGGCAGCACAACATCAATGTTTGGGCGGAGCACCAGCAGTGGCAAGACAGCGAGCGCAGGCTCTTGGAGGCGTTTGTCAATAACGGAGGCCGTGTTGCGTTCTCCCCGCGACCGAAACACAACGTCGCCAGGCCTTACGAAATAACGATCAGGCAAGTCATCCAGCGGGACGCGCGTTAGTCGTTCTGGGTGGATGTTGCCATTTGTCGAAATGTCCCCCAGCTGGATCGTAAGCACGCCGCCATCGTGCGTGCCTTCCAGGCGGCCCCTGGCCGTGTATCCACTATGAATGGTGCAAACATCTGGGAGCAGCATGTTTGGAACTCTGTAGATTTCTCTACAGCACGTAAACTACAGCGGCGCCATTGTCAATCGATCCCGTGCTGTAGATCATCCTACAGCGGATGTGGGACTCGACTGTCGGCGTCTCGCCTGCCGGATCGGAGCGATGCTCAAAATTACATAATCAAAATTATCGGAGCGAATACCAGGCCCCCCTCCCGGCGCCGTTAAGGCTCAGGTGGCCATCTGCCACCAGCGCGCGGAAGTGCTGCTTCAGCGTATTTCGGTTCTGGCCGGACAGGCGCTCGGCGTCGCCAATGGTCAGACGACCGTGGTCTCGCACGAGGTCCAAGAGTTGCGCGGAAACTTCCGGAAGGCTGCCCATCAACAGTCGTTCACGCTCGATCTTCGCGCGCAGACGATGCATCTGGCGCTGCAGCGCGGTGAGGAAGAAGCTGAGCCACGGTTCCCAGTCCGGGCTGTCGGACCTGATCGTTCCCTGGGTCTGTCGAAGGGCCAGGTAGTAGGCCTCCTTGCTTTGCTCGATCACGCTTTCGAGGGAGGAATACGGTACATAGGCGTAGCCTGCGCGCAGAAGCAGCAGGGTGGTCAGGATCCGGCTGAGACGTCCGTTGCCGTCCTGGAACGGATGGATCTCGAGGAAGACCACGACGAAGACTCCGATCAGAAGCAGCGGATGCAGATCACGGTCCCGGGTGGCGGTGTTGTACCAGTCGATCAGTTCAGCCATGCGGCCCGGGGTGTCGAAGGGTGTGGCGGTCTCGAACACGACGCCAATCTGCCGCCCTGTCTCGTCGAAAGCTGCGATCGAGTTTGGCGCGGTCTTCCAGGCCCCCCTGTGTCGCTGGTCTTTGCTGCTGTGCCGCAGGAGGTCCCGGTGCAACTGGCGGATATGGTTTTCGGTCACGTCCATGTCGCGCCACGAGGCGAAGACCGTGTCCATGACCTGGGCGTAGCCTGCGACCTCCTCTTCGTCCCGGGTCGAGAAGGTCTGGATGTCGAGGTTGGAGAGCAGACGCTGGACCTCCTGATCTGAGAGGCGGCTTCCTTCAATGCGGGTCGAGGAACCGATGCTTTCGATCGTAGCGACACGGCGTAAGGCGGACAGCCGCTCGGGAGCGAGACTTCCGAGCGCGCGCCATGCGCCCTTGAACTCGTCAATTTCGGCGATGATCGAAAGAAAGGTCGGGGTGATGCGGAGCGTATGGGTTTGGATCATGCCCAATTCTATACCCAATAACACCCATTTCCCGCAACCCATTTCTTGACCCAATTACACCCGATTAGCGGCGGAACCACCGGTCGCGCATGGGATCCGGACAACTGCAGACAAGATGGCGGTCGACTACTAGGCCCGACCCGAGCGTATCAGGCCATGCCTCCGTTGCCGGCTTCGGAAAGGCGGGCCAGATGAGCGCGCGCTCCGGTCGTTATAGACCCTCCCCTGCAGACGGGCTCCCAGGCATCGAAGGGAACGGCGAGGCGCAGCTTCATCTCGCCTTCGAACTCCTCATGCCTGAAGTTGGAGGCGGGATCAGTCAAGCTATTGCGCCCTTCGTGTTCCATCATCATCACCCTCGCCGGAAGTTCACCGGAATACCCTAGCCCTTCGTTTTCATCGTGGACAACACCAACCAACAGTCTGACGCTTCCTCATGAGCGATAGGCGCAAACTGTATTGCTCATGAGGGACGACCGGCGACGACCCTGGCCGGATGTGTTGTACATCGCCGAGTGCTGCCGCGCTTCTTCGCCGATCACAGCGCCGCGCGTTGCCCTTTCGTTTCGCTTCTGGTCCAGTCGTGCGGCACGAAGTTGAGCTGAGGCGGCACCAAGATGAAGACCCCACATGGCGACCTCGACCGTTGGCCGGACCCGGCCGTCGCAAACGCCCGCCGCAGCGTTTTCGCGCAGGACCTTGTCGTCGAAGGCGATACCACCTCCAGTGGACCGATCGAGGTCCAAGGCAACGTAATTGGCTCATTGAGGGCGCCGGAGATCACCGTCGCTGGGTCAGGTCGTGTTGAAGGTTCCGTCGTCGCCCACGACCTCGTCGTGCTTGGGGCGGTTTCGGGCATGATCTCGGCTCGAAACGTTCAGCTCGCGCCAAGTGCGATCGTGCAGGCCGATGTCATCCATGATCGGATCGCCATCGAGGCCGGAGCCGAGCTGGAGGGCAGGCTTCAGCGGAAGGCCTGACAGATCTCACACCGCAAGGTCTGGCGGTACCATTTGGCCTGCCGGCAGATAGCCCCGCCGCATCTTCTGTCGGAGCGTGTGGGATGCCGCCCTCTCCGCTTCTTCAACGGAAGCACAGGTTTCGATGCTCGTCCGGCCGTGGGTCCCGATCCGGCCCCAGGTTCGCAAGACGGAGACGTCGCCGAACAACGTCGCCGCAACATCGATGCAGTAGAGCCGCGCCATGTTGCCCTCAGAGTCGATGCGATGCAGATGCGCCAGAGCCATGGCGGTCCTCCCCTGCACAGACTCCGACTTGCTGCCCTCCAAGTCCAATTGCTTTTCTGAATCGATCCGGGCGCTCCGATTCAGAAAGCTGATGGGTCATAGCGACGGATCGCCCGATTCTTTCTCGACAACCTCCACCCAAAGGACGCCGCGCAGGGTTTCCTCCGGGACCAGCCATACGGTCCTGAAGCGACCGCCGGCGGTACGGTGCCGTTCTGCGACGAGTTCCCTGCCTTCACGGTCGATCCGCCACAGACGACGATCAATGGTCGGGTTTTTGGATCTGGGTCTAGTGACGTCCTCCATGCCAGCCTCCGATCGGTCGCTGACGATTTGCAGTCATGGACAGAGGCGCCTTCAGGACATATCTAACGCCATCATAAGTGGTGCTTTGCTGTCGCCACGCGAACCACGAAAGGCGTTCCTGTCGATGCATGTTCTCTCCCCTGTTCTGGTTGCTTCCGCGCTTGCGACGATGTCTGTTCCTGTCCACGCGCTTGACGCCTGGACGGTCGGTGTCGAGCGTGGCCTGCCGACCTACGCGCTCATCAGCGAGGCAGGTGAGGTGCGGCTTGTCTGCGATCCGGATCGCGTCTTCGGTCCGACGTCCAACGGTTCTCTTGTGGTCCGCTTCGAAAAGGACGCCGCGCCGGACATGGTCGTCGTGCTCGCGAAGTCCGGTGAACAAGCCCGTTTGCCGCTCAAGAACGGCGTCGCTGCCCAAGCGTCGGCTGAAGCTGTGGACTGGGCGAAGATGGTTGCGACCTTCCGGGCGGGCGGTGAGTTCGCCCTGGTCACGAGCGCCGACAGCCTGACCTTCGAGACAGCGCCGCTGCCCGAGCTTGCCTGCGAGTGATCGCAGGCAGTTCATCGAATTCTGTTGCATGGTCCGGGTCTATCTGACGCGTCGCGCCTCGATGAGCCGCGACGCGATGGCGGCGAGGAAGGCACCCACGATCGTCGCCCGGGGCTCGATCTGCCAGGGGTCACCAAGGGCTACATGCATGGCCCGGATCGCAGAGCTTTGGGCGTAGACGGTCATCGCTTCGCCGACAGCCATGTCTGTTGCCGACATGGCGAAGATGCGCCTCGCCTCGTCTGCATGCGGCATGATCTCTTCTTCTGCCAATAGCCGCCGCAATTCCGCGCGAGCTTCCTTGGCAAAGGCGCGCAGCATGTAGGCCGAGGTCACCTCGCCCGCACCCGGGATCTGCTCCAGACGCCTCTCGGTCGCGAGCGGAAGGCGAAAGAGGACCACCAGCTTCTCTTTCCGGGGCTTCGAGACCACACCAGCGGGAGCGCCGGGCGGCAATGAAAGTGGCGACGGCGGTCCCCCCTCCCCTTCCCTCTTCCCGGCCAACCCCGCTTCCCTCTTGGGCATCGATGGCTGATCAGGGAGTTGGGCCTCGAGGCTCTCTGCTGAGAGTTCCGCTTCCGGCGCTCGCCGTTCGGCAAGAATGCGCGATTGTACCTCGCGCGACGATCGCAGCCGCGCTGCGGAGTTCTGCAGGCCCGGCTCTTCTGCCGCCGGGGATGGTGCGACGCGTGCAGGAAGGCGGAAGCGGCTCATGCAGGGATCACCTCGTCGATCCCTGTGAGAACGAGTTCCGCGACTTCAAGCTGGCGGGTTATGGCGTCCGCCAGCAGCCGACCGCCGGTCGCCTTGGCGTTGGCGCGGGCTGCTGGTCCGAGGGGGCCGTGGTAGCCCAATTGTTCGAGGATGCGCGAATGCGGCACGATCACGTCGAGGTGGTCGAGACGCAGGATCTCTTGCAGCACGTCCTGGTCGCGTTTCGGCAGTTGCGCCATTCCTCCTTCCCGGGTTGCGGCATCGATGATCTTCGGCCCGGCATCCATGACCAGGACCCGGACTGCCGGGAAGCGCTCACCTTCGGCAATCGAGGCGCGGAGGTCGTCCATCCAGAGGACGGCGCGATGGGTCATTTCCCATTCGGCATAGACGGGGCGCGCAGGGATCAGCACCAGGTCGGAGATCAGACAGAAGTCCTCAGTGTCGGTGTGAGTGCCCGGCCGGGTGTCGATCACGACGAGATCGACGCCACGCGACTCCTCAGCCTCGAGGAGCGACAGCAGCCCTTCGACGCTCTCGGGTGGCGAGAGGATTGCGAGGCTCTCCGGCCAGTCGGGCTTCTGCGCCCCCTCCCAGACGGCCAGTTCGAAACTGTCTCGCCAACGGCCGAGTTGGGCGTTGACGTCGCCATCGATCAGGGTGACGCGGCGCCCGAGGTTCAGTGCTGCAGATGCGAGAAGCATGGCGGTCGTGGTCTTGCCCGATCCGCCCTTGGTCTGCACGATGGTAATGACTTGCATGAAAAGACGCCTCCACAAACGGTACTCGATACCCCTTGCACTGACGCCCGGCGCTCTTTCATGACGCTACGGAAGCCGATGCGCCGAGCGCAAGCCGAGACCAAGCGAAGCCATTGTAAAGGCGTCACTAATCCGACCGGCGTCCGGTGCGCCGTTTAGGCATATGGTTGCAAGAACGTCAAATGGCATGTGCTGGAAGTTGTAACACAACGCCCTGGGCTTCATGTTTCTTAAGGATTCCCGCAGCCATAATGCTGCGGCGCGGCGTCTGAGCCGTCCAAAGGCGTGACCGCAATCGCGGCCGTCTGCCTTCCGGCCCGTATGACGGTTTGCATGTCTGAATGCTTGCATAGGTGACAGGCCGCGCATCTGCACTGGAACCAGTCCGCATGGCTGGCCCGAAGGCAAGGCGACAGCAGGCCTACGTCGGGGAACGATCCCGAACTTGACCCGCCAACCGCCTGCATGCCGGACAATCTGCCTGCTTGCCTGTCGGCCTGCTTGCCAGTTCGCCCTGTGACGGGTTGACGCTGCGCCGATCCAGCTTGTGGCTTCATGCCCAAAGCTATTCATAGTCCGCCATTTTCCGTCATGGGCAGGCCTCGGAGCATCCGGAGACCCCTTCCCCCGCCCCTCTTCTCTTCCCTGGCATCCCTTCCTTCAGACTGTCGTGCCCGTCCCAACAGTCCCTCGTGGAGGAACCGTACACTTCTGGTAAGCCCGAGCTTTCAAGGCGCTCCACCCGTTTGGTCTCGAGTGAAACGGAGGCCTGGCGGCCGGGGCGCAGGGATCCAGTCGGCGGGCCAGCCGCCGACCCCTGTCGCCATATTGAGTCCTCACCGGCTGTCCGGTTTCCGCACGCGGGCTCCTCTTCGGAGGTGCGGAAACCGGCCGGTGAGGACGGTTGGCAGGAACGGTGGTGTGTGGTACATGATGCGCAACGACTTCAAAACACATGTAATGATGCAATGCCACGCTCACGCCTGACCTCTGCCGAGACTGCCGCCGTCAAGGCGCGGCTCCTCGCTGGCGAGAGCGTCGCGGCCGTGGCGAGGTCGATGGGCCGTTCCCGCCAGGCGCTGTCTCGGATCAAGGGCAGCCTTGATCGGAAGGAGGTGCGGCGGCTTTCGGTCAAGCTGAACATCCGCATCACGGAAGACGAGCATGCAGCCTTTCAGGCGGTTGCCGAGGCAAGCGGTCTGACGGTCTCCGAGGCAGTCCGGCATCTGGTCAGACAGGCAAGCGATCGTCTGGCCATCCAGGCAGACGAGCTTGATGCCATCGCTGCAGCAAGGCGGGAGTTGTCGGCCGTCGGCAACAACCTCAACCAGATCGCTCGTCTGGGGGCGGTCGGTCGTCTGACCTGGAATGCCCGCGATGCCGCCCTGGTGCGCAAGTTGGGGGCACGGGTCGATGACCTGGTTGAAGAGGTGGTCCGCCTCCTCTCGGCGCTGAGAGCCAAGCAGGGACTCGGGCATCAAGCCTCTTCCTTCGCTCCTGCCGCCGACGTGTCTGCCGAGGCGCCGAAATGACCCGGTCGCCTTCCGTTGAGGATCTGGTTCTCGGTCATGTTCTCGACGACCGTCGTCGTGGGCGAGGCGGTGGCGAGGGTGCCGCGTCCCGTCTCGGCACGCGAAAGGAACGCCAGACCCGGGCACTTCTGCGAAACGCTGGTGGGCCCCGTGGCTGGCAGTCGGTCGTCAAACGTATCGCCGGCGGCAGCGCCCGAACGCCTCAGGAGCTGAAGCGCCTTCTCGACTATGTGGCCCGGGAAGAGGGGGTCCAGAGCACCTGGTGCAATCTGGCGGGCTATGAGCGTGACTTCGATCCCGAGCGAACGGAGCGGACGGCGGATATCTGGTCTTCGACTTGGACCGGTGCGCCGCGACGTGGACATGCCGATCACATCGTCCTGAGCTTCCCGCGCGGCGTGGACGCCGAGCGCGCCGAGGTCATCGCCCGGGAATGGGGGCAGGCTGTCTTCGGGTCCGGTGAGTATGGGGATGTCTGGCGCTATGTCGCCGCCCTGCACAAGGACACTGACCACCTGCATGCTCATTTCGTGGTCGACAAGCATGGCATCGAGGAAGGCCGGTTCCTGTCGATCTGTCGTCATGCTGCATTGAACTTCGACGTAATGCGCGAGCTTCACGCAGAAATCAGCCAGTCGCACGGGCTGAACATCCTCGCCTCGTCGCGCCTTTCCCGCGGCATCATCGAGAACCCGCCGCGCCAGTCCGATCTGCGTGCATCGCGAGAGGGCGGGAAGGTCACGCCCCCTCCCCCGCCGCCGCTGTCCGACGGGGAGCGGAGCCGACGGCTTGCCGCGATGCAGGGCTTTGCCCGTGAGTACGAAGCCTTAGGCGACCTCGCCGGTCTTGCCGCCGCAACTGGCGCCGAGGCTGGCACCTCTTCCTACCTTTCCCGGCTGGCCCGAGCGCTTGGCGCGTCTGCCGCCGCACTCAGACAAGGAGTTCCTCTCATGCCCGATCACTCGCTTCATGCCGAAGGCGATCCCGCTGCGCGGGTTGAGGCTGCGCGCAGCGAGATGGTCGCTTCGGCCACCGAGGCCTGGGAGGCGATCCGCGCCATGGAACCCTCGGCAGAGCGAGTCGATCTTGAACGGAGCTTTGCCGAACAGGCGCGCGCCTCCCTGAAACTTGCGCCCGACAGCATCCTCCTCGCAGAGCATGCCCAGGTTGCCGACCGGAACACCGATCCCTATCACAACCCGACCCTCGCCTCGCTTTCGCGGTTGGAGCAGGGCCAGACTGAGGGCGTTTCTCTCGACGAAGGCCTGCGCGCAACCCTCGCTCACGTTCGGGACGAGATTGGCGAACGGCTGACAGCGCTCTTCTCGATCCGGGAAGATGAGCTTCGCATAGCCGGTACGTCCGTCGAGGAAATGGTCGCCCGCTTCAGTTTGGCCGAGCGCAGCGAAGGTCAGCGGGCGAGCTGGATCACGGAGCAGCCGAACACGATGCAAAAGGTGTTCTGGATGGAAACGGAGCGCGCTTTGGGACAGGAGGTTCAGGCGGAAGTCGCGGCTTTCAGCCTAGCGCCGGAGTTGACCGAGGCCATTGCGCGTGACCAGTTGCTGAACGCCGATCGCCATATGAAGCTCTCCGAGGTGCCCGCGCTGGAAGCCATCGTCGATCGGATGCACGAGACCCTGAAGCCCGAGGACCTCGACCGCGTTCGGTCCGGCGATCTGGCACCGCTCAACGAGCAGGTCCGGGATCCGGCACTCCGGGCCGCCGTCGCGCATGAACTGAAGAACGAAGGCGACCTCGATCAGTCGAGCGAGGTCGGACCCTGGGCGGACCTGGCACGGGCGCAGCATCGCGCTGCCGAACTGGGGCAGCGCGACCGCACCGTAGAGCGCGACACCGACCACGAACTCTGAGGACAGACCCATGCTTTCGAACCTCGATACCGCCTGGCGGTATCCGCTGGCGTTGCTCCTTGGCCTGCTGACCGGTCTCTATATCGGCGGCATGCTGGCAACGATCTACGTGATCGCCGCCTTTCGCGAGAGCCTCGACACCTTGAGCCCGATAGGCCCCTGGTTCCTGCGCTATGCTTGGGCTGACCTCGCCGCACGGCCTTCGGTCCTGCAGGGCGCGATGATCATCAACGGTGCCGTGACCGTCGCCTTGACGCTCGTCGGTTTGGCCGGGGTACATCGCGGTCGCCTCAACCAATATGACGATGCGCATTTCCAGTCGCGCCGTGAGTTGAAGCGCAACAACATGGTCGGGACCCTCGACCAGAACGGTTTCATCTTCGGCAAGCTCGGCCTCCCAAAATCCGACGCGCCCTTCGTGATGGCGCCGCCGGACCGCTTCCCGCATGCGATGATGATCGCGCCCACGGGCCGCGGGAAGGGCGTCGGCTTCGTCATCCCGAACCTCCTCCACTTCTCGGGCTCAGCGATCATCCTCGACGTAAAGGGCGAGAACTTCGCCAAGACATCCATCCACCGCAAACACGGCCTGAAGAACGGCATCTGGTACTTCTCGCCCTTCGATGAAGACCGTGGCTCGCACCGGTTCAATCCGCTTGCCCGGATCGCCGCCCTGCCCTCCGCCGAGCGTCAGTACACCGCGCTGAACTCTATGGCCGATCTCTTCCTCATCCCGGAAGGCGAAAGTGCGCAGAGCTTCTTCAATGCTGGCAAACGGCTCTTCATCGCCTCGTGCCTCTACGCCATCGAACAGCGCCGCCCGACTTTGGGCTTTGCCGGTGAGATTATGGCCGGTGGCGGCGACAAGAAGAAGAGCTACACGGCCATCGCCGAGACCACGAACATCCCGATCGTCTCCCGCACCTTCCTCGAGATGGCCGACGTCCCGGAAAAGACCCTTGGGGCCTATGTGTCCGTCATCCAAGGATCCGGTCTGGAACTCTGGAATGACCCGGCCGTGGACCGGGTGACCTCTGCCAGCGACTTCGACTTCTCGACCTTCCGCCGCGATCCCCAAAGCCTCTACATCGTCGTCCAGCCCGAGCACCTGAAAACTCTGGCCCCCCTCGTCCGCCTACTCTTCGCGGATGCCATTGCCTCCCTGCAGCGCCGTGAGCCTAGGCGTGACGAACCCCATGCGGTCATGTTCCTGATGGACGAGTTCGACCAGCTCGGCCGCCAGCCCCTCGTCCTCTCTTCCATCAAGACCATCCGCAGCTTCGGCGGGCGGTTTTTCATCATCTCGCAGACCATTCCCGGTCTCGATGACATCTATGGCGAGACCGGGCGGCGGTCCCTGCAGGGTGGCGCTGGTGTCCAGATCTACATGACGCCGCAGGATGACCGGACCGCAGAGGTGCTGTCGAATGCTTTGGGGCGTTCTACCATCACCGCCGTGACCGAGAGTCAGTCGCGGGTGCGGGCGCTGGAGGACAGTGCCAATGTCAGCAGGCGGTCGGAAGAGCGGCCATTGATTTCGGCAAACGAGGTGCTGCGGTTTCCGCTGAGTGAGGTGCTCGTCCTGCCCGAGGGACAGTATCCGATCCGCGCACGGCACATCCGGTACTATGAGGATCGGCACTTCGGGCCTATTGATCGAGCGAGAGGCGAGCGCAGCGTATTCAGCGGCTTGATTGTCCAGGATGCACAGGGTCATCATTCCTCAGCACGACTGTCGGATCTGCATCGCAGCGGGCAGAACGCCACGGATCTTGCTGCGACGCTTCCGGAAGCGACAGCAGCGTTTCGTGGCATCACCCAGTCCGCGAAAGCAAACAGGCGGATCGTGAGGCGCAAGGAATCGACGGTAGGAATAGCCATTGCTTAGATCGCAGCATTTGCAAATTGCTTTGTCGTCGCCGATGGTTCGGCACTGATCGATTCAGATCAGATGGAGGCTTCAGACGTGTCGAAACCCACCTATGCAGAGGTTGCAAAGCTCGCAAATGTCGGCACAGCGACGGTGGAGCGCGTCCTGAACGGCCGTGGCGGTGTTCGCCCGGAGACGGTCGAGAAGGTTCTGCTTGCCGCGCGGGCGCTTGACTGGCCGGGGCGTCTGCCCGAGCAGCATCGGGGGATCATCCGCATCGAGGTCATTCTCGTGCGCCCCGACACGTCATTCTACGCGCGGCTGGCGCGGGCCTTCCGGCGGATCGCGACCTCGTTGGACCCATCCATTCAGATCCAGCTGACATTCCTGCAAGAGGATGACCCCCAGGCTATTGCCAACCGAATCCTGAACCCGCCAATGCGTCGGTCGGGGCTGGCGGTTGTATGCCCGGCCTATGACGAGGTCGCTGCGGCTTTGGCGCAGGTGCGACTGACGGGCCTGCCGATTGTGCAGATTGTCAGCCGGATCGTTGAGGACCTCGACTTCGTCGGCATCGACAATGTTGCAGCCGGTCGGCTGGCGGCCATGATGGTTTCACGGCTGGGCGACGTCCGGGGAACCGTTGTCGCCTTGTGCCACAGCCAGATTTACGAGGTGCACCGCGACCGAATCCGGGGATTCTCGGATTACATGGCCGCAAATGCCAAGGACGGCCTTTCCTTCAACCTCGTTGCCTTTGGGCATGACGAACAGGACATGAGCGCCCGGCGGATGACTGAGGCGATCCGGGACTGGCCTGATCTGGCCGCCGTCTACAATTCGGGTGGAGCGAACTCATCGGTCTTGCGAGAGTTGCGGCGGGCCCGGCGGAAGGTGTTTTTCGTCGGCCACGAGCTGACCGACGTCACGCGCGCGGCACTATCAGATGGCATCGCCGACGTCATTTTCGATCAGGCGCCGGAAGCACAAGCCCGGCGAACGACGGACCTTCTGCTCTCCAAGATCGGACTTCTGACCGAAATCGTCGAGAACCCGCCCGTTCGCTTCATCACGATCACAGCAGAGAATCTGTGACCATGCCCTATGTGTCTGGGACGGACAGCTTGCCAAGGTGGGTTTTCAAAGCGGCGCCTTGATCGAAGTCAAACAGACCAAACCTAACCTCACGTTTGATCTGATCAGATCAAGAATTGACGGGCATCCAGACCATTCATCCAGTATCCCGGTGAGCGCGAACAAGGGGGGAGCGCGCGGATGTCCGGCCGGGTTACGGTGTATGATCTTCTGTCCCGCAAGGGGCAATCCAAATGGCTGCAGATGCATGTGGACAACGGTCCCGAAGCTGCTGCAGCGGTCGAGGCCGGCATCGTCATCCTGTCCTGCGATCCCGATCACACCCTTGTGGCGGTGCGCGAAGCCGCACCCACGGCGCTGATCTCGGCCGGAATGCTGCATGGCAGCGTCTCGTCGCCGGATGAAGCGATCCGCGAGGGGTTCGCCATCCTGAAGCGCGGCGCGGATACGGTCTATTGCTCGCACTCCCCCCGGTTCATCGAGGCCATGGCGCGGGAAGGCATTCCGGTGACGGGCCATGTCGGGCTGGTGCCGAATTGGGCAGCCTGGACCAGTTTTCGAGCCATCGGCAAGACGGCGGATGAAGCGCTGAAGGTGCTACGCGCCGTCAAGGATCTGGAAAACGCTGGTGCCGCCACCATCGAGGTTGAGGTCGTCCCGGTCGAACTGGCCGATTACATCACCAAGAACACGCCGATGATTACGATGGGCATGGGCTGCGGCGATGTCTGTGACACGCAGTATCTGTTCTCCTGCGATGTCCTTGGCACCCATGATGGGCGCTATCCCCGCCATTCCAAGAAATACGCCGACTTCATGGCGCTTGAGGCCGAATTGCAGGCCAAGCGCGTCGAGGCCTTCCGCGCCTTTGCTGCCGAAGTCGAGGACAAGGCTTATCCGCAACCGAACCACGAGGTCCGCATGAACGCGGCGGAGTTCGAGAAATTCACCGCCCGCGCGCAGACCATCTGAAGGAGGGAAAATTGGACGATCTCAAATTTGGAACGCGCGACAAGCGCGGCAACTGGACCCCGAACGAACCGGCGGGCACGGCCCCGGTGTTCGTCTGGCCGCCAAGGCCGCTTGCGGTCCTGAAATGGCTGCCTGGCTATTTCTTCCCCTACAACATCCTGTTCTTCCTGTCGGCACTGGCCTGGTGGAACTGGGTCATTCCGCCCGTCGAAGTGATGCAAACGCTGGCCTGGGGCTGGGTTCTGAAGCTGTTCGCAGTGAATGCGGTCGCGGTGTTCCTGTGGTATTTCGCGTTCGAACTGCAACTCTACATTCGCCGGGCGCAGGGCAACCGCTTCAAGTACAACGGCAAGTTCCCGGCCGATGCGCCGTCGGACGTTTTCTGGTTCAGGAGCCAGAACCTCGACAACGTTCTGCGCGGGTTTCTGTCGGGTGTGCCCTTGTGGACGGCGGTGCAGGTGATCGTGCTGTGGGCCTTTGCCAATGGCTATGCCCCCTGGCTCAGCTTTGCCGACCATCCGGTCTATCTGGCGCTGCTGTGCCTCGTCGTGCCGGTGATCCACGAGTTTCACTTCTTCTGCATCCACCGGCTGATCCATACGCCTTTGCTCTACAAATGGGTGCATTCGGTTCACCACAACTCGATCAACCCGAGCCCGTGGTCGTCCCTCAGCATGCACCCGGTCGAGCACCTTTTGTACTTCTCGACCATCTTCTACCACCTGATCATCCCGTCGAACCCGATCATTGCGATCTACCAGCTGCATGTCGCGGGCTTCGGTGCTGTTCCTGGCCACGTCGGCTTCGACAAGATCGAGGTCACCGACGAGACCACGGTCGATAGCCACGCCTACATCCACTACCTGCACCACAAGTATTTCGAGGTGAACTATGGCGACGGGCTGATCCCGATCGACAAGTGGCTGGGCACATTCCACGACGGATCGAAGGACTCCGACGAACAGATGAAGGCGCGGTTCCAGGCCAAGAAGGCACGAGCCAACGCCAAGAAATCGGTGGGCACGCCCGCCGAGTAAAGAGTGCGTGCTCCGGGCGCGCCTGCCCGGGGCCACGAACAACAGGCAACGCAACGCCGCAATCGCGCGGCAATCAGGGGAGGAGACCCAG